>NZ_JBFAWD010000012.1:40212-239641 GCF_040680135.1 Nocardia sp. NPDC052112
GACGCTCGCTCATGACTCCACCTCGCTGACGCTCGGCTCCATCATGACCGAGCGATGCTCGGCTGTGCCCACGGTTCACTCGCTGACGCTCGCTCATGACTCCACCTCGCTGACGCTCGGCTCCATCATGACCGAGCGATGCTCGGCTGTGCCCACGGTTCACTCGCTGACGCTCGCTCACGGCTGCCGCTGTCCGACCGTGAAGTCGTGCCCCCACAGGCTGACCGCGGTGGATTCCCGCGCGATCCAGTCGGCGTCGTCGACTTCTAGACCCTCACAACCGAATTCGACGTCGAAGCCGCCCGGTGTCTTCATATAGAAGGAAAGCATCTTGTCGTTGACGTGCCGACCCAGTGTCGCCGACATCTTCACCTTCTTGCGCAGTGCGCGATCCAGGCAGAGCCCGACATCATCGGAGCCCTCCACCTCGACCATCAGGTGCACGATGCCGCTCGGCGTCGGCATGGGCAGGAAGGCCAGCGAATGGTGGCGCGGATTGCAGCCGAAAAAGCGCAGCCAGGCCGGTTCACCGTCGGCGGGCCGCCCGACCATCTGCGGTGGCAGCCGCATCGAATCGCGCAGCCGGAAGCCGAGCACATCGCGGTAGAAGGTGAGCGCGGCCGCATCGTCGGAGGTGCTGAGCACCACGTGGCCGAGCCCCTGTTCGCCCGTGACGAATCGGTGCCCATAGGGGCTGACCACCCGCCGATGTTCCAGTGCCGCACCGTGGAAGGCCTCCAGGGTGTTGCCCGACGGATCCTCGAACGAGATCAGCTCGTAGACTCGGCGATCGGCCTTCTCCTGCGCGGTGCCTTCCTTGAACGGCACCCCGGCCGCGTCCAGCCGGTCCCGAATATCCTGCAGCTCAGCGGCATTGGCGGTCTCCCAGCCGGAGACCTGCAGCCGATCCCGTTCGCCGGGCACGATGACCAGGCGTGCCGGGAAGTCGTCCATGCGCAGATACAACGCCTCGGGATGGCTGCCCTTGCCCTCGACCATGCCGAGCACCTTGAGCCCGTATTCACGCCAGGCCGCCATGTCGGTGGCCTCGATGCGCAGATACGCCAGTGATCGAATGCCCATCACTTCTCCTTCACACCGGCAAGGAAGTCCGTTGCCAGCCGGTTGAATTCGTCGAACTTTTCCAGCTGGGCCCAGTGCCCGCAACCGCCGAAGACGTGCAGCTGCACCCGTGGAATCATCTTCGTCGCGACCAGCGCGCCATCGAGTGGATTCACCCGATCCTCCCGGCCCCAGATGAGCAGCACGGGCTGGCGCAGCTTGTAGGCATCCCGCCAGATCATGCCCTGCTCGAAATCCGCTCCGGCGAAGGACTTTCCCATCGCCCTGGTCGCGGCCAACGCCTCGGGCGTACTCGCCGAGGCGAAGCGCTCATCGATCAGCTCATCGGTGATCAACGACTGATCGAAGACCATGATCCGCAGGAATGCCGCCAGGTTTTCCCTGGTCGGCTCGTAGTTGAACTTCGCGAGGTTCTTCACACCCTCGGTCGGATCCGGTGCGAACAGATTGATGCTCAACCCGCCCGGACCCATCAGTACCAGCTTGCCCGCTCGATCCGGATAGTCCAGCGCGAAGCGCACCGCGGTACCGCCGCCGAGCGAATTGCCCAGCAGGTGTACGCGTCCGGTGATCTCCAGCGCGTCGAGCAGATCCTTCAGCGCCGAGGCGCTGTGCACGAAGTACTGCGGGTGCTCGGTCGGCTTATCCGAGAGTCCGAATCCCGGCTGATCCACGGCGAGCACGTGGAACTCGCGGGCCAGCACCGGGATATTGCGGGCGAAGTTCGACCACGAGGAGGCGCCGGGGCCGCCGCCGTGCAGCAGCACGATCGTCGGGCCGTTGCCGACTCCGGCCTCGTGATAGTGCAGGCGCAGATCGGGCCGCACCTGCGCGTATCGCGAGGTCGATGCGTAGGTGAGTTCGGTCGTCGCCGTCACGACTAGACCATGCCGTCGGTAACCGGAAGCCCGAATTCGTGCGTGCCGTACATCACATAGGCGCGCTCGGGATCGTTGGCCGCGTGCACCCGACCGGCGTGCGCGTCGCGCCAGAAGCGTTGCAGCGGAGTGCCGTTCGCGAGCGCGGTGGCACCGGAGGCCTCGAAGAGTTTGTCGATCGAGGCGATCGCCCGGCCGGTCGCGCGTACCTGGTCGCGGCGTGCCCGCACTCGCAGGTCGAACGGAATCTCCTTGCCCGCCACCAGCAGTGCGTATTCGTCGGCGACATTGCCCGACAGTTGACGCCACGCGGCATCGATATCGCTGGAAGCCTCGGCGACGCGCACCTTGGTGAACGGATCGTCCTTGGCCTGCTCACCGGCGTAGGCCGCACGCACCCGCTTGCCCTGGTGTTCGACATGGGCGGCGTACGCGCCGTAAGCCATGCCGACGATCGGTGTCGAGATGGTCGTGGGATGGATTGTGCCCCAAGGCATCTTGTACACCGGATCGGTGTTCTGTTCCAGGCCGGGGGATTTCAGCTCGCTCATCGCGCGGAAGCTGAGGAACCGATGCTTCGGCACGAAAACATCCTCCACCACAACGGTATTGGAGCCGGTGCCGCGCAGGCCGACCACATTCCACACGTCATCGATGCGATAGTCGGTGCGCGGGATCAGGAAGCTGCCGAAGTCGACCGGCTTGCCGTCCTTGATCACCGGACCGCCGAGCACCGCCCAGGTGGCGTGATCCGAGCCCGAGGACCAGGCCCACGCGCCCTTGACGAGGTAGCCGCCGTCGACGACCGTGCCCGCGCCCATCGGAGCGTACGACGAGGAAATGCGCACCTCGTTGTCCTCGCCCCAGACATCCTCCTGCGCCTGCTGCGCGAACAACGCGAGGTGCCAGTTGTGCACGCCGACGATGCCCGCCACCCAGCCGGTGGATCCGCAGGCGCTGGCGAGCTTGCGAACCGTGTCGTAGAAGACGACCGGATGGGCCGCATGGCCACCCCATTGCTTGGGCTGCAGCAGACGGAAGAAGCCGGTCTCCTGCAGTGCCTTCATCGATTCGTCGGGGATGCGCCGCAGGTCCTCGGCCTCCTGCGCACGCTCGCGCAGCATCGGCAACAGTGCTTCGACCCGTTCGGTCACTTCTTGCGTCATCGCGGGACCCGCTCCTGCCTGGTCGGATTGGTAACCGGTACTCATTTGCCTCTGAGACTAGAACAGGTTCTTATTTCTGTCGAGAACGGGTGACCATAAGGGGCATTCGTCACCGATTCGCAGGTGGTCGAGTGAATCGCTGGCGTGGAACGCGACATTTTTGTAACGTGTTCTAGTACAGAAGGAGGAGGAATCGCGATGGCAGTTACCCCACCGCCGCCGAGCGACGGGCCCGGAGGTGGCAGCGTGCGTAACCCCGGAGGGACCCGGGAGGCGGCAAATCCCGCACTGCGCAGCGGTGCGAAGGTTCGCGAGCTCGATGTGGGCTCCGCGCCCACCCGATACGCGCGGGGATGGCATTGCCTCGGTCTGGCGAAGACGTTCCGCGATGGCAAGCCGCACGCGGTCGAGGTGTTCGGAACCAAGCTCGTCGTCTGGGTCGACAGCAATGACGAACTCCGGGTGTTGGACGCCTACTGCAGGCATATGGGTGGCGACCTGAGCATGGGCGAGGTCAAGGACGGCGATATCGCCTGCCCGTTCCACGACTGGCGCTGGTCGGGCACCAGTGGCAAATGCACCTCGATTCCCTATGCGCGGCGCGTGCCGCCGCTGGCGCGGACCCGCAAGTGGACCACGCTCGAGCGCAATGGACAGCTGTTCGTCTGGCACGATGTCGAGGGCAGCCAGCCGCCGCCGGAGGTGACCATTCCGCATATCGTCGGCCCGTACACCGACGCGGACGGCAACCCGAGCGAGCAACTCGACAGCGGGTGGACCGAATGGACCTGGAACTCCTTGCTGATCGAGGGCGCGAACTGCCGCGAGATCATCGACAACGTGGTGGATATGGCCCACTTCTTCTATATCCACTTCGCCTTCCCGACGTACTTCAAGAACGTCTTCGAGGGGCATATCGCCACCCAATTCCTGGAGACCAAGGGTCGTCCCGATATCGGCATGGCCTCGAAGTACGGCGGCGACACCCTGTTGAAGTCGGAGGCGTCGTACTTCGGGCCCTCCTACATGATCAATCCTCTGGTCAATATCTACAGCGGATACGAGGTCAAGAGCGTCCTGATCAACTGCCACTACCCGGTGACGCAGGATTCGTTCGTGCTGCAGTGGGGCGTCTCGCTGGAGAAGCCGAAGGGCGTCGACGGTGATATGGCCGACAAGCTGGCCGCCAAGATGACCGAGGGCATCAGCGTCGGATTCCTGCAGGATGTCGAGATCTGGAAGCACAAGTCCAAGGTCGACAATCCGCTGCTCTGCGAGGAGGACGGCCCGGTCTACCAGCTGCGCCGGTGGTACGACCAGTTCTACGTCGATCTGGCCGACGTCACCGACAAGATGACCCAGCGCTTCGAATTCGAGGTGGATACCACCAAGGCGAATGAGGCGTGGGAGGCCGAGGTCGCCGAGAATCTGCGGCGCAGGCGGGAAACGGAAGCGGAAGCAGGAGTCTGATGGCGCCGACCTGGGCGAAAGCACCCGACTTCGCCGACCAACCGGCGCGGCGGGCCGCGGTGCAGGCCCAGACCGTCGTCGATAAGCAGCGCTATCTGGAGGAGGGGCTGACGCCGCTGCGGTGTCAGTCATGCCAGAGCGAGGTGCTGGTGCGCAAGAGTTCATCGCACCAGACTTCGGTGCAGTGGACCGAGAATCCGGCCGCGCGCTGCCCGGTTTTCGCCCGGCTCAGCGCGCAGGGTTACGGGCCGGGACGCCCGGAAACCTGTGCGCAACTGGAGAAGACGATCAAATGGGCCGTCGACGAGGGTCTACTGGAAATCGACTGATCAGTCGAGGGTGAAGTCGGCGAAGTCGAATCCTGGCGAAACAATGCAACTCACCAGGACATATTCGGCGCCAGCTGGCCGCGCGGCCTGACTGACCCCGCCTGGCACCACCGCCTGCAATACTTGCCCGTGCTCGACATCGGGCCCGAGGACAATCTCCTCGCCCCCGATGTCGAGCACCAACGGGCCACCCCGATGCCACAGCCACAACTCATCCGAGCGCACCGTATGCGGTGCCGACTGCTCACCAGGCATCAACAGGAAGTAGATCGCGGTAGCGCTGGCCCGCGGTCCCGAGTATCGCTCCGGCGTGAATTCCACCGCGCCACGCCAGGTTTGCCGATACCACCCACCCTCCGGATGCGGTTCCAGATCCAATGCAACCGCCAGCGCCGGTCGGTCATCGCTCATGCCTACGCCTCGCTAACGCTCGGCTCCGGCACGAGCGATGCTCGGCTGTGTTTTCTGTTCGCTCGCTCATGCCCCGACTATGCCCGATCCACCCGCTCCCGGGGGCCGAGCCACTGATGCGGCTGCCCGGTGACCGCTGCGATGCATTCGAAATCGTGATCTCTATGCAGCAGAGTCAATCCGCGTAGCTCCGCTGTGGCAGCAAGAACGAGATCGACGGGCCCCGCGCTGCGATGTTGCGCCCGCTCGGTGAGCTCCCCTTGGACCTCCCAGGCGCGGTCGAAGGCCCGATCGTCGATGGGTTCCCAACCGAACACCAGTCGCATGTCCTCGATGGTCTGGTCCCGGTCGGCGGCTGACCGCACAGAGTAGAAGAACTCCAACTCGACAATCGGGCAGACGGCGATCAGCCCGGCAGCGGCCGCGCGCTGCCAGGCAAAGGCGCCTGGGTCCTGCTTCATGATCGGTACCAGAGCACTGGTGTCGATGAGGAATTGGGCCGCGCTCACCGACGGTATTTCCGCTTGTCCTCGAGCAGGTCCAGATCGAAGGCGCCATCGGCGGCGGCATCTTGCAGACGGATCAGCGCAAGAACTCGGCGCTGGTTCTCCAGCACCTCGCGCAGCGCCGCGTGCACTGTGTCTTTCTTCGTGCTGGTCCCCAGTGTCTTCGATACGTCGGCGAGCAGTTGGTCATCGAGATCTATCACGGTCCGAGCCATGGCCAAACCTCCTTGATATCTATCCGTATATCAATGATATCAGCGGAGATATACGGCAGTCGAGCTGTGTCAGAACAGGGTGGGTTCGCCGAAGCCGGGGGTGCGTTCGATTTCCAGGAGACGCTGTTTGGTGGTTATACCGCCGGGGGCGGAGAAGCCGGTGAGGGTGTGGTCGGCGGCCAGGACGCGGTGGCAGGGGATGATCAGGGGGATCGGGTTGCGGCCGAGGGCCTGTCCGACGGCTTGGGCCGCGCCGGGGGCGCCGATGCGGTCGGCGACCTGGCCGTAGCTCAGGGTGTGGCCCGGATCGATGGCCCGGGTGACGGCGTAGACGGCGCGGTGGAATTCCGGAATTCCGTTGGTGGTCACGGGAATCCAGCGCAGATCGTCGAGCTCGCCGGCGAGGTGGGCCTGGATGCGGGCGATGGCATCGGCGATGGGGCCGGTGGGCTTCGCCTCCGGAACTGCCTCGGCGTCCGGAATTCGGCTGCTCGGACGCATGATCCGAGTCCGCGTCGCGGTGGGGCTCACCTCCGGCAGTCCGAATCGGAAGACGGAGTCGTCGGTCCAGGCGATCGCGCAGGTGCCGATCGTGGTGTCGAACAGCGCCGACCCGGTGACCGGGCGAGCGGAAGCACTCATGTGGTCAGTGTGCACGTCGGGTCCGACATCTTCGAGCAGGCCAGTCCAGTTCTCAGAAACTGGCCTGGACTCCGCTGACGGTCGGTTCGACCCCTCCGCAACTCGGGTTCGAGATCCGCCGCTGCGCGGTCCCGGGGGAATGCGCGAGGGCGGGGGCATCTGGATCCGGCACGTCGCCGCGGCCGTAGATCGCGGCGAGATCCGCGTATTGGCGCTGGTTTTCGTAGTACGACGGCGACCGGTCGGTCAGCGGTCCCGGCGCGTGGAGCCGTTCGAGGCGGAAGGCCTCGCTCGGGCTCCGCGGTGCGAACCGGTGGATGAGATAGGCGAAGGCGGCGATCACGAGCAGGGTGGCGAGGGCGGTCATATTAGTCAGCGTGCGCCCACTGGCCTTGTCATTGAATATCCACTTGGCTAATACTGGACTCTATGTCGACGAGAGTTATCGGTGCCGCCAGCCTTGCCCGCGATCTGGGCAGTTGGCGCAGTGCGGACGAGAACGGTGAACCGGGGGAGCGCCGGTCGACGCGCCCGGCCTATCTGGCTCTCGCCGAAGGCATCCGTCTGCTCATCCACGACGGCCGCGCACCGCTCGGCGTCGCGCTGCCCAGTGAGCGCGACCTGGCCGCGACCCTGCGCGTCAGCCGCACAACCATCACCTCCACCTACAGCCTGCTCCGTGAACACGGCTATCTGATCAGCCGCCAGGGCTCGCGCAGCACCGTCGCCCTCCCGCGCGACGTGCAGCACGACGGCACCAAACCGGCCCGCAGCATTCTGGCGATGATGGCGCAACCGGAACTGCCGACCGTCGATATGACCTATGCCGCCATGGCCGCGCCCCTCGAAATGCAGGAGGCGTACTCCATTGCACTGCAAGGGCTTCCGGCCTATCTCGGCACACACGGTATGGATCCGGTCGGTGTGCTCGGGCTGCGCGAGGCACTGGCCCGCCGCTACACCGAGCGCGGCTTGCCCACCGAACCGGACCAGATCCTGGTCACCCTCGGCGCCCAGCACGGCCTGCGCCTGCTGCTGAATGTGCTCACCGCACCCGCGGCCAGGGTGCTCATCGATCACCCGACCTACCCGAACGCCATCGAGGCGATCCGCGATGTCGGCGCCCGCCCGGTGCCGGTGCCGCTGCGTCCCGAAACACCGGAGTCCGGCTGGGATCTCGACGGAATCCGCAGTGCCGCAAGACAAACCGCCGCCACCCTGGCCTATCTGGTGCCGGACTTCAATAACCCGACCGGCCTGCTGCTCGATGCCGACGGCCGTGCCGAACTGGCCGCCATCGCCCGCGAGACCCGGATGACCGTGGTGATCGACGAGTCGATGGTTGACCTGAGTCTGACCGACCGGACGGCACCTCCGCCGGTCGCGGCCTTCGCCAAGGGCAGCGAGATCATCAGCATCGGCTCGGCCTCGAAATCCTTCTGGGGTGGTCTGCGCGTCGGCTGGATACGCACCAACCAGTCGCTGATCACCAAGCTGCTCGGTATCCGCTCCACGGTCGACCTCGGCACGCCCGTCATGGACCAACTGGCCACCATCCACCTGCTGGAGAATGCCGACACCATCCTCACCCGCCGTCGCGACCAACTCCGCGCCCAGCGGGCGGCCCTGCTCACCACGCTCGGCGAAGAGCTCCCGGACTGGCGCACCATCGTCGGTGACGGTGGCATGTCGGTCTGGGCGCAACTACCGGCCCCGGTCTCGACGGCGCTGGCCGCCACCGCCCCCAACCACGGTGTATTGCTCGCCGCCGGACCGAGATTCGGTGTTCAGGGTGCCTTCGAACGCTTCATCCGCCTGCCCTTCACCCACCCCGAACCCGAACTCCGCCTGGCGGTGAAATCCATCGCGGCCGCCTACGAAGCCCTCACGCCCCGCGCCGCCGACCCCCTCCAACCGCTCACCTGCTACTGAGGTCCAGGCAAGCCGGTCGGTGCGTTCGCCGGCCGGCCCGAATCGTTGACCCGTGGCGCGGCAGATGTGGCACGCCGCAGTTCCGTGCGGTGTGAGCGTGGGCCCAGTTCGTCAGTGGGAGCCGGGAGCTTGCCGTTGTGTGGAAACCGACGTCACGGCAGAGCCGGCGGTGGTGCAGGATCGAAGGATGGGCCCCAGCACGGGACCTGGTGTCCCCACCAGCGTCGACGACTTCCGCACCTTGGCGAGCACCCGGCTCGACCGGTTTCCGCACACCGAGGTCACGGACGCGCCTGGCCTTCGTCGTGCCGCGGTCCTGCTCTGCGTTGTCGATCAGTCGGGCGGCCCGTTGTCGGTGCTGGTCATCCGACGCGCGTATCGCGGTCGCAATGCCGGGCAATGGGCGCTGCCCGGTGGGCGGCTCGACGCGGGGGAAACGGTTGAGCACGCGGCGATGCGCGAGTTGCACGAGGAACTCGGACTGACCGCGAGCCCGGCCGATCTGCTCGGCAGGCTCGACGACTTTCCCGCCGCCTCGGGTTTCGCCATCACCCCGATCGTGGCGGCCCTGACCGACGCGTCCGAGCTGCGGCCCAGCCCGGACGAGGTCCACTCGGTCCATCGGGTGTCTCTCGCCCGGCTGGCCGCCGACGATGTCCCGCACTGGGTGCACCCGAAAGATGCCGTGCGGCAACAGGATCTGCATGTCGATGTGCCATCGGCCGGTTCCGACGGCCCTGGTCTACTGCAGATGCGCCTCGCCGAGGATATGACCATCCACGCGCCGACCGGTGCGATGCTCTGGCAGTTCCGCGAGGTTGTCCTGCTGGGCCGCGATGCTGCCGAAGCCCGCATTGCCCATTTCGCGCAACCGGATTGGACCCGCCACTAGCGGTAGGTTTCGGGCCGGGGTCGTTCGAGTGGCTGTCGGACTGCAGACCGACGGCTCCGGAGCCACTCGCAACGTCCCGAATCGTCACAGGCCTCGGGTGGAACCCGAGGCCTGTGTGGTGGCATCAGACGTGAATTATCGATCCGCCCAAACGGATTCGATCGGTGTCGCCTCGTTCGGGGGCGGGGTGGGCGTACCGGGGGGAGTGCGCGAGAAGCGTGGCGCCGGTGCATGCTGGACGACACCGTCGATCTCGATCAACCCGGTGCGGGCGACAATGTGCGGATTCTGTTCTGCTTCGGTGAAAGTCAGTACCGGCGTCGTGCACGCATCGGTGCCCTCGAAGATCGCGGCCCATTCGTCTCGGGTCTTGGTCTTGAACCTCTCCGAGAACAGCTTCTTCAGCTGATCCTGGCCATTCGGATCGATCTGCGCGGGCAGGCCCTCGGGATCGATCTCCAAGCCCCGCAACAGTTCCGCGTAGAACTGCGGTTCGATCGCCCCGACCGCCATGTACTTGCCGTCCGAGGTTTCGTACGTGTCGTAGAACGACATACCGGTATCGAGCAGATTGGTGCCGCGCTCATCCGACCACAGGCCCATGCCGCGCATACCCCAGATCATGTGCGAAAGGGCAAGCGCCCCATCGATCATCGCCGCATCGATGACCTGACCCTTACCGGAACTCTGCCGCTCGACCAGTGCCGCGAGAATGCCGAACACCAGGAACATCGAGCCGCCACCGAAGTCGCCGACCATATTCAGCGGCGGCACCGGACGCTCACCCTTGCGGCCGATGGCGTGTAGCACACCGGTCAGCGAGATGTAGTTGATGTCGTGTCCGGCGCGATCGGCCAGCGGGCCGTCCTGACCCCAGCCGGTCATGCGGCCGTAGACCAACCGTGGGTTGCGCGCGAGCACCGCATCCGGGCCGAGCCCCATGCGCTCGGTGACGCCGGGCCGGAAGCCCTCGATCAACACGTCCGCCTTCTCGGCGAGTGCGAGCACCTTATCGATATCCGCCGGATCCTTCAGATTGGCCTCGACGATGGTGCGTCCGCGCCACTGTGGCCGCTCCATGAAGCCGGGCAGCATATTGGGCCGCTGCACCCGCACCACATCGGCGCCGAGGTCGGCCAGCAGCAGTGCCGCATGTGGACCGGGGCCGATTCCGGCCAGTTCGATGACCTTTACGCCCGCGAGCGGGCCCTGCTGAGGGGGATGGCAGCCGGCGGAGCCGGCGGGGTGGGTAAATACAGCTCCGGTGGATGGTGTGCTCACGCCTTACCTCGGTTCGTCGTTTTCCAGCGCTCCCCGGGGCAACCCGAGGCTGTATTGACAGTATGACAATAACGCTGAAGCTATATCACCCCGCGGCGCGCGACGGATTCGCGAGCCCCAACGCGGAGTTGAGCCGATAGGCCCCGCTCAGCCCATGGAATACCGCCATCAGCAGTGCGCCCACCGTGGCGCTGCCGATACCCGCGTAGACATGCGTCGGCAGGTCGGCCCAGTAGCCGATGAGGACCGCGAGTGCGAGACCGAGCGTGCCTGCCACCGCATTGCGCAGCGGATCGTTACCCCACACATTCGGAAACTGTTCGCCGACCATGCCTTTGACGAAATGCGGGACCGCATTCGCGCCGAACAGTCCGGCAAGTGCCGACAGCAGAATCGTGTGCCACATGACGAGTTACCCACTTTCGGTCAACGCTTGTAGACCGAAAATTAGCATGGCGAATTCGGTTCGGTCAACGCCCGTAGACTGAGCTCATGGATTCTCGCCCGCGCAGCCGCGCCGAGCAACGGCAGAGCACGCAATCCCGGATCCTGGACGCGGCCCGGCGATTGTTCGCGGAGGTCGGCTACGACCGTGCCACCATTCGCGCGATCGCCGCCGAGGCGCAGGCCGATCCGGGCCTGGTGATGCGCTATTTCGGGTCGAAGGACAACCTGTTCGCCCAGGCGTCCGGATTCGAACAGGAAGATCGGGTGACCGGCACGCCCGGACAGGTGGCCGACCAACTGCTCGCGGCACTCGAAACCAAGCTCGCTCAGCAACCCACCGACGCGCTCGCCGCGATCCGTTCCATGTTCACCCACCCCGACGCCGCCGCCGAAGTACAACTCGCCATGGTGTCCCGGCAACGACAAGCCGCCCAGCACTTGGCCGACGACGACGCGGACCTGCGCGCGGGACTGATCGGCGCGATCACCATCGGCACCGTCATCGGTCGACACCTACTCCAGCTCGACGGACTGCGCGATGCCCCACCCGCCCGTATCACCGCCCTGCTGCGCCATGCCTTCCACGACATCGCCTGCGGCCCGACGACAACCGCCGCCGAAACCTCGCCCGTGCACGCCCCCGGCGAATAGGTCAGAATCCTGGCAGCGTGACAAGACGCGGAAAGCGGAGGGACCGGCGGTGTCAGCTTGGGGTGAGGTCGTTGTCGGCCTGGTAATTCTGGTCGGGCTGGTCGGGATCATCGTCCCGATTCTGCCGGGGGCCATCTTGATCTTCGGGGCCATTGCTGTGTGGGCGTTCCTGACCGGGGGTGCGACCGCGTGGATCGTATGCGCGATCAGTACGGCCTTCCTGGTGCTGTCGGGCATCATCAAATACACCTGGCCGGGGCGGAAGATGAAGGATGCGGGCGTCTCCAATCGCGCGCTGTTCATCGGCGCGATCTTCGGCATCGTGGGGTTCTTCATCATACCGGTGGTCGGGTTGTTCGTGGGATTCGTTCTTGGCGTGTATCTTTCGGAGCTGCACCGGCTGCGCGACAACCAACCCGCTTGGCGGGCAACAGTTCACGCACTCAAGGGTGTCGGCCTGTCCATGCTGATCGAGCTCTTCGGTGCGCTCCTGGCGACCGGCGTCTGGGTCATCGGTGCCATCGTGACCTGAGGCGAACTTCGGCGGGTCGGCATTTCCAACCACCGCACTGCGCGGCTACGAGGTGAAGGGTGAGTCCGACCACCCCGATGCTGGACGAATAAGGCAGATCGGTGTCGTACGCGGCGGTCCCGGCCCAGGGCCGGGTCGCACTCACTCGATGGTCGGGAACGGAATCGTATCGGCCGGTTCGAGTTTCGGGAGCTCATCGCGCCGCAGCGGCAGGGTCGGCTGCTCGGTGCGGTGGATCGGCAGGGTGGGGGTCGGATCGGTCGGAACAGCTCGTTCGCGGGCGGGCAGGCGATAGAACGCTCGCGCGTTGTCCTCGAGCACCTTGAACATGTCGGCGCCGACCACATCGCAGATCAGATCGACGTCGGAATCCCGGAACGGCCGCCCCGCGCGGGTGCCGGGCAGATCGGAACCGAACATCAGCGCCTCGGGATTGACCGCGTGGATCCGCCGCAGTGTACGGGCCACCTTCATCTGCACCCGCCCGAAGCCCGTCGCCTTCACCCGCGCCCCACGATCCACCAGATCCAGCAGATAGGGCAGACCCTCCTCGGACATGCCGAGGTGGTCGATGGAGAACACCGGCAGCTTCGAGATCACCGGCCGCATCGAGGTGAGCATATTGCCGTCGATGTACACCTCGACATGCCAGCCGACGAGGTCGTGCGCACGCAATGCCTGCAGGGTCATCGCGGTGATGTCCGCGGCCGCGCGTTTGACGTTGAACCGCAGCCCCCGCACGCCGATCCGGTCGAGTTCGATGATCTCGTCATCGGTGGCGTCCGGGTCCAAAGAGGTGACGCCGACCCAGCCCTCGCCGAGCTCCGCCAGCGCCGCCTTCAGATAGGTCTGGTCGGTGCCTTGGAAGGATCCGCTGACCACGGCCCCACCGCCGACATCGAAGCGCGACATACGCTTTCGATAATCGGCGATGGTGAACGGGTCGGGCAGGTAGCCCTCGTTCTCGGCCAGCGGGAACCGCGGGTCGAAGATGTGGAGATGGGCATCGAACACTTGTACAGAATGCCTCAGTGCCGGAGTTTCCGCTGCCACAGACCCGACAGATTTTGTGCTGCCGCGGCCGAGTCGGATTGTCGAGTGCCACAGGAGGTGATGATCATCCCCAGTGGCGCTCGCACTAGACCTTGTGTGGCTCGCTGGCGCGCAGCATGTCCTCGCGCTCGACGACCTTGACGCGCTCGCGTCCCTCGGGCTCGCCGAGGGCGCGCTCGTGGGCGTCGAGGCGGTACCAGCCCTGCCAGGTGGTGAACGGGATGCCCTTGCCCTCGAGGAAGTCGGTGACCGCGTCCAGTTCCGGCTTGGCGGCCGGGGTGAATTTCACGCTGTCGTCGAGCAGGCAGGCCACGGTCTCGTTGGCGTCGCCCTTGGTGTGGCCGATGAGGCCGACCGGACCGCGCTTGATCCAACCGGTGACGTAGGTGGCGGGCAGGTAGCGGTCCGCACCGTCGGCGTCCTCGTCGGCGAGGACGCGTCCGGCCTCGTTCGGGATGACACCGGCCTGATCGTCGAACGGCAGGTTGGTGAGGTTCTGCGATAGGTAACCCACGGCGCGGTAGACGGCCTGGACCTCCCAGTCCTTGAACACGCCGGTGCCCTTGACATTGCCGGTGCCGTCGAGCTGGGTGCGCTCAGTGCGCAGGCCGACGACCCTGCCGTCCTCACCGAGGATCTCGGCGGGGGATTCGAAGAAGTGCAGGAACAGCTTGTGCGGGCGGTTGCCGACATCGCGGATGGCCCACTGCTCGAGCGTGTTGGCGATCATGTCGACCTGCTTGGAATGCCGGCGCGCGGCTTCCGAGCCCTCGTCGTAATCGATGTCCTCGGGATCGACGATCACCTCGATGGTCGGGGAATGGTCGAGTTCACGCAGCTCGAGCGGGGTGAACTTGGCCTGGGCCGGGCCGCGGCGACCGAAGACGTGCACCTCGACCGCCTTATTGGCCTGCAAACCGTGGTAGACGTTCGGCGGGATCTCGGTCGGCAGCAGCTCATCACCGGTCTTGGCCAGCACCCGCGCTACGTCCAGGGCGACGTTGCCGACACCGAGGACCGCGACCTTCTCCGCCTCCAGCGGCCAGGTACGCGGCACGTCCGGGTGACCGTCGTACCAGGACACGAAGTCCGCCGCACCGTAGCTGCCGTCCAGGTCGATACCCGGAATCGGCAGCGCGCGGTCGGCGTTGGCGCCGGTGGAGAAGATCACCGCGTCATAGAAGGTGCGCAGATCATCGAGAGTGATGTCGGTGCCGTAGTCGATATTGCCGAGCAGGCGGACCTGCGGCTTGTCCAGCACCTTGTGCAGGGCGGTGATGATGCCCTTGATACGCGGATGGTCCGGCGCCACGCCGTAGCGGATCAACCCGAACGGCGCGGGCATGCGCTCGTACAGGTCGATGCTCACCTCGGCATCGGACTTCATCAACGCGTCGGCGGCGTAGATACCGGCCGGTCCCGCGCCTACGATCGCGATGCGAAGCGGGCGAGTCGCTGCACTGTGTTCGGTCATCTCTTACGCGCACCCTTATGGTCGAAACAATTAATGGCGTCAGTCTTAGCTTAGGCTAACTTGACGCACCCTCTTGGTCGCACCTCACGATGCGGACGGGCGGCCATCTCGGCTATGACAGCAGGCCGCAGTCTCGCGATTCTATCGGTGGCATACCGTGCGCCCTGCGGCGGTGCGTACACCGGGTGTTTGCTGCCCGACCCACTACCGTGACTACCCACTCCGCGGGCATCTATCGAATCCGCGCCGCGCGGGTAATGGGGTCGGCACGGGGCCGAATGCCGGATACCGCCGCCCACCAGGGATGATCGAACCATGACAGAGCAGCAGGGCACCGATGCAGAACCCGTAATCGAGGTCGATCAGACCGATCGTCGCTCCATGGCGCCGTTCATCGCGGCGGCCGTCTTCGCCGCTGTCGTGCTCATCGCGATCGTGCTCGGTGCGGTGCTCTCGCCCGCTGAGAAAAATGTCACAGAATCGGACAAGATCGCGGCCGCGGTGCAGCGCTACGCGGAGGCCCGCGCCACCACCGACAACACGCCGCCACCCGCCGTTGCCTGTCCGGGATTCGACGAGAGCAAGACGCCGCTCGCGGGTCAGTTCGGTGGGGCCGCGGCCGGAAAGTCGATCAAGGTCACCAAGATTGAGAATGCGATGGTCGACGGCGATAAGGCCAAGGCGACGGTGACCATCGCGGTCGACGGCCGGGAGACACCGGCAACGTGGAATCTGACCCGCTCCGAAGACCGCTGGATCGTCTGCGGCTGATTGCCTGTGCGCGGCACGAACGGGGGGTTTGACATGGTGGCACCTGCCCAGGCAATCTCATTTTCGGGTCATGAGTACCAGCGCCAAGCCCCGGCTGGCTGGTCGGCAACCCTCCTCCGCGGTGGGGTGCTCCGGGTGACGACCTGGCCGCGCACCGAAACCCAGGTGCGGCAAGCGTGGATTCACAGGAGGATCGCATGACATATGCCGGTGACATCACCCCACAACAGGCGTGGGAGTTGTTGCGGGACAACCCTGAAGCCGTCTTGGTCGACGTGCGCACCGAGGCCGAATGGCGTTTCGTCGGTGTGCCGGATACCAGTTCGATCGAGCGACCGACGGTGCTGATCGAATGGGTCGACAGCAGCGGCGCCCGCAACGGCGAGTTCGTCGAGCAGCTGACCCAGGCGCTGGCGGACCGCGACCCGGCGGCGCCCGTCGTCTTCCTCTGTCGCTCCGGACAGCGTTCCATCGGTGCGGCAGTGGCCGCGACCGGGGTCGGCATCGCCCCGTCGTTCAATGTGCTGGAGGGCTTCGAAGGCCCGATCGACGAGTTCGGACATCGTGGCGGCTCCGGTTGGCGCGCCATCGGCCTGCCGTGGCGGCAGTCGTGATCACCGGCGGTGCGTTCGACAAGCCGCTGCCCGAAGGCGTCGGTCCCGCGACGCTCGGCGTGCGAGGTGGCCTGCGCCGCTCGGGATTCGAGGAAACCGCCGAGGCGCTGTATCTGTCCTCCGGTTTCGTCTATGAGAGCGCCGAGGCGGCCGAGGCCGCGTTCACCGGCGATATCGAGCATTTCGTGTACTCCCGTTACGGCAACCCGACGGTGGCCATGTTCGAGGAGCGGCTGCGTCTGATCGACGGCGCCGAAGCATGTTTCGCGACCGCGAGCGGTATGTCGGCCGTATTCACCGCGCTCGGTGCGCTTTTGGGTGCTGGCGACCGACTCGTGGCCGCACGCAGTCTGTTCGGCTCGTGCTTCGTGGTGTGCAACGAGATTCTGCCGCGCTGGGGTGTGGAAACGGTCTTCGTCGACGGCGATGATCTGGATCAGTGGGAGCAGGCGCTCTCGGTGCCGACCCAGGCCGTCTTCTTCGAGACGCCGGCCAATCCGATGCAGACGCTGGTCGATGTGCGTCGGGTGACCGAACTCGCGCATGCCGCCGGGGCGAAAGTGGTGCTGGACAACGTCTTTGCCACGCCGCTGCTGCAGCGTGGTTTCGAACTCGGTGCCGATGTGCTGGTGTATTCGGGCACCAAGCACATCGATGGTCAGGGTCGGGTGCTCGGTGGTGCCATCCTCGGCGCCCGGGATTACATCGACGGTCCGGTGAAAACCCTGATGCGCCATACCGGTCCGGCGCTGAGCCCGTTCAATGCGTGGACACTGCTCAAGGGTTTGGAGACTATGCCGCTGCGCGTGCGTCATTCGACCGAAGCCGCACTACGCATCGCGCGTTTCCTCGAGGGCAATAAATCCGTCTCGTGGGTGCGCTACCCGTACCTGGAGTCGCATCCGCAGCACGACCTGGCGACCAGCCAGATGAGCGGCGGCGGCACCGTGGTCACCTTCGAACTGAACGCGCTCGAGAGCGAGGCCAAGAAGCGCGCCTTCGAGGTCCTCAACCGCCTGCGCGTCATCGACATCTCCAACAACCTCGGTGACTCCAAGACCCTCATTACCCATCCGGCCACCACAACCCACCGCGCCATGGGGCCCGAAGGCCGCGCCACCATCGGCCTGTCCGATGGCGTCGTCCGCATTTCGGTGGGACTCGAGGATGTCGAGGATCTGCTGAGCGATCTGGACCATGCGCTGAGCTAGCCGCTCAGGCGTTCGGCGCCAGGTGATGGCGGGCGTGACGAGATCGCGACGAAGTGCGCGGCGATGTCGAGTTCGCTTCGATCTCGCCGAGGCGGAGTCGGTATCGGCGGCGGTTTGGTCGACCCGAACCGACGTCGATACCAGTTTCGATCACCTTCGCAGGTCCGGGCTCGGGACCTTGCCCGAGTCATACAACGATTGCCAGGCCGGTGCCTGCTCGGTTGCCGATCCATTGCGAATCCGGCGCGCCGGTTCCTGGATCGCCCGGCCGAGGAGCTGGAAACCAAGGTGCGGAACGTCTTCATGGGTCATCTGCGCACGCGGCGTTGCTCGAGGAGCTCTCGGGACGGCCCGGGAACACGTGTGGACCATATTTCTCGAGCCGCTCGCCGTTTTCGGGGTTGTGCGGTGGGGGCGTAATTACGCTTGGGTTATGCGAATTTCGGTTGCGGCGGATGAGCGGGTGGGAGTGGCCGAGGAGCTGGTGGTAGAGCTCGAGCGGCGCGGGTTCGACATATTGGTGCACGGGGCGCTATCGGATAGTGAGCGGAACGACTGGGCTTGGGCCAGTGCGGCGGCGGCGCGGGATGTGGCCGAGGGTCGGGCGGAGCAGGGGGTGGTGTGCTGTTGGACCGGGACGGGTGCGTCCATTGCCGCCAACAAGGTGGCGGGGATCAGGGCCGCGCTGTGCGGTGATGCGGCGACGGCGGCTGGCGCGCGGAAGTGGAATGACGCGAATGTGCTTGCGCTGAGCCTGCGTTCGACGTCCAGGGCGCACCTGACGGAGATTCTGGACGCGTGGTTTGCCGGTGAGCCGAGTATGGATGCGGAGGATCGCGCCAATATCGCGCATCTGGCGAAGCTCGAGCGTGAGCGCTGATTCATTGACAGCATACTGTCAAATATGACAGCATGCTGTCATGTCCTCCAAAACTGTTCACCTGGCCGTTTACGACACCCTCGCCGACTGGGAGGTCGGTGCCGCCACCGCGCATATCAATAGGCCCATCTGGCAGAAAGCGCCTGGAACCTTCCAGGTCCGGACCGTCGGGCGCACTGCCGATCCGATCATCACGATGGGCGGGATGTGCATCGTGCCGGATGTGGTGCTCGCCGATCTCGCCCCCGCCGCGAGCGCGATGCTTGTCCTGCCCGGTGCCGATACTTGGGAAACGGGTGAACTCGCACCCTTCGCGCACAAGGCGCGCGAGTTCCTGAACGCAGGCGTTCCGGTCGCGGCGATCTGCGGGGCCACCTTCGGATTGGCCAAGGAGGGGCTGCTCGATAGCCACGCGCACACCAGTGCCGTCGCGGAATACCTCGCCTACAGCGGATATTCGGGCGGCGATCGCTATCTGGACCAGGCGGCGGTACTCGACGGCGATCTCATTACCGCGGGCCCGACCGCACCCTTCGAATTCGCCCGCGAGGTGCTGCGCAGGCTCGATGTCTACGAATCGCATGTGCTCGACGCCTGGTACCGCTTATTCGGCCAGAGCGATCCGGCAGGCTTCGCGGCACTTTCCGAATACGAGGCACAAAGGGCCACCGCTTCCGTGTAAGGAAGAATTCGGGGCAACCCGCCGATCCGGGAAGGGCATGTAGAACAGGAGTTCCGATCGTCATGAAACGTACTGCGGCGGACCCTCGCCTTCCGCTATGGGCGGTGAGCACGTCAATTCCCCTGCGACCCAACGGTTCCGAGTGTTACGTTGTGCGCGAACGTGAGAACGTGCTGGCCGCCGGGCCGGCGGTCACAGCCTGTGGAGACTTCGACACCGGTCGGTCCGTGAAGCGGGAACCAGCAGGAAACCGTGCGGGATTACCGCTCCGACCCGTGGGTTGGAATCCCCCGTCTTCAGGCGTGGGGAGGAAGTCGAATGAGTGACACACCCGAGCAGGAACTCTTCGCAGCGGTCGCCATCACCTCATTCCAGCTGAACGGTCAATTCCTCGCCATCGCCGAGGAATTGGCCGCTCCCGCCGGAATCACCGCGGCATGGTGGCAGGTGCTCGGCGCGGTACTGCGCGAACCACTGCCGGTAGTCGGAATCGCCCGAGCCATGGGAATCACCAGGCAGAGCGTCCAGCGCATAGCGGACCTACTGGTAGCCAAGGGCCTTGCCGAATACCGCCCCAATCCGGCCCACCGCCGCGCCAAACTCGTAGCGGTCACCGATACCGGCCGCGAGGCGATCAAACGCATCAACCCCCAACACGCCGTCATGGCAAAACGCCTAGCCGACCATCTGGGCCCCGACCAACTAACCCGCACAGTCCACCTGATGACCCAACTCTCCGCCGCCCTGGACGCCATTACCTCCTAGCCCACGGTTAGTGGTGCGCTGTTTCGTGGGGTTGGTACCACCGGCAGGCCGTTGCGGCAGCTCGGCGGTACGCGGCCTAGCGCGGCACGGCTTCAGTCAGATACCGCTTTTGGCGGCCACACCCAGGATCAGCGGTCGAACAATCGGGGCTCTCCCCGCCGCCACGACGCTTCCTGTTGGTCAGCCCGGACGCCCGGATCAGCTCGAGGGTGGCACGGTTGCAGTGGCAGCCCTCCGCATCCCTACCGCGTCGACGGGCGTACATTCAAGGGCCCGGCTGGCCGCCGATGTGGTCGAGAACTCTTGGCGCACCTCGCCGTCCTCGTATTCGATGACATGTTGCGATTTGAGAAGATGCCGATAATCCCCGTGACCTCGACATGAATGCCGGTCTCTTCGTACACTTCGCGGACGACCGCGTCCGCTACGGTTTCGCCGAACTTCTGGGCCGCCTCCGGCGATCGAATACTTGTCGTTATCGGTCCGACGAATCATGAGGATCCGGCCTTGGTCGTCGCGAACCAGCGCACTGACCGCCACTGTGCGGCTATTGGCCTGCGGTGCGTTCGGATCGTTGTAGTAATCGCTCCGAGTCATTCGTGATGCGCTCCGGTCGAACGGCGTCAGAACACAAATAGCTCTCGGTCTCGCGGACCATTAAGGCAATGGTGTCCCGATGTCACGGACGCAGCGTTCGGAACCTCGAGCCTGCTATCTCGGCGGGTGATTTGCGGACCTACAGGGTCGGTGCCCGCTCGGTTCGAGTTGATCCGAGCGACCTGGCTGATCTGGTCCGGTGATCCCGGTCGCGGGCGAGGTGGCGTGATGCCCGCTCGAACTTTTGGCCTGGCCGCGGCTGCGGTCGACCTGCCGGGCGAGGACAAAGTCGTGTGCCTTCGCCGCCGCCGAATTATTGCCGAAGGCGGCCGGCCTCGCGATCGCGGGCTGCATCAAGTAGTGGCGAGTGCTGGCTGTGCGCCTCTTCCCACGGAGCGCCCGGCAGCTGCTGGTCCCGTGGCGGTCGTCTACTACATCGTCTGGCGCCGAGCAGAAGTGTGTCAGAAAAACATCCGCCATTCGAAATAAAAATATCCGCATTCTGGCGTGGCGCAAAATTGTCGAATATGCCCAGAATTGGGAACGGTGCTCGGGGTTGATTGCGTCACAATATGTAACGCGACATCATCGCCGGATATAGGTATGGCTGATACTTCTAGCTGGAGGCATTTTCCATCCCGCCGGGTGTGTGCACTCGGGCAGGAATTGCGCCCGGGTCCGAGACTGTCTGGGAGTCAACCCGCCCCAGGCTGATCAAAGAGGAAGGAATATCCGATGACCAGGATTGTCCCCCCGCCCAGCTCGCTGACGCCACCGCCCAGTGTGATGGTCCCGCCGCCCGGCATGGTTCCCCCGCCGATCGTTCCGCCGCCGGGCGCGTAGTTTCGTAGCGAGACTGCCAGACGCGGACAAAGTCGGCGTCGACACCACTGGTCGGCCGGCTTCACGGGGTGCCGTGAAGCCGGCCGATCTCTGTTTCGGTGGTTGTTGTTACCGCACGAGATCGGTCGCTCGTGCGGCCGCCGGGGTGGCGATGACCAGCCCCCGCATCGCGAGGACGACCATCGCGATGAGCATTGCCCACCGAGTGGTGGTGACCCCACAGACGGACAGGAGATACCCTGCGGCGAGTGCCCCGAGGGCCGCCGCCGCCTCGGTGACCAGCGTTATGGTTCCGAGCGCACGTCCCAGGATCCGATCGGGGATGACGGCCACCCGGTAGACGGTCAACGTGATGTAGCCGGTGACCGTGACGCAACCGATGCCGCACCAGCACAGCGCGAGCACGATCGGGTTGGTGCTGTAGGCGATCGGCGCGAGGAGCGCCGCCTGTAACCACAGCACTGCGCGGTAGGCGCGTTCTGCGGTGAACCGGCTGGTGATCCAGGTGCCCATCGCCGCGCCGAGCAGACCACCCACCCCGGACATGCCCAGCACGACACCGGCGGTCCAGGCCGGTTGCCCGGTGGTTTTCAGCTCCACCAGGATCAGTAACAGGACAACCTGAACGACGACATTCGAGGCTCCGATCAGCAATGTCGACGTGCGTAGCAGTGGCTCGGTCCAGACGATGCGCGCTCCGACCGCGAGATCGCGTCCGGTCGGGTGGTCTGCGGAGTCGGTGGATTCCGCAGGCCCGGACCGGATTCGTGACAGTGCCGCCAGGCAACACAGGTAGGACACGGCGTTGACGAGGAACGGCAGCCACCGGGCGACGCCGAACATCGCTGCGCCGGTGGCGCGTCCGACGAGATTCGCAACGGACTGCTCGGCCTCGAGGAACGAGATCGCCGCTGGCCGTCGGCTCGCCGGTACTAAATCCCGGACCAGGCCGAGTTCGCTCAGATGCACGAACACATAGACGCTGCCCTCGATGAACGCGGTCCCCGCGAGAATCAGGCCCAAGCATGGCGGCCGGGTGATCGTCGCCGCGGCCGTCAGGCACGTTCCGGCCAGCCCAATGATTTGGCAGAGCTTCAGGGTGCGCAGCCGCTCGCCATGATCGGCGAGCATTCCCGCCGGAATCTGGAACAGCAAGCTCGGAACGGTCAGCGCGAATCCGACCCAGCCCGCCGCCACGGGCGAACCGGTCATCGCGAGCACCAGCATCGGGTAGGCGATCCGGACACCGTGAAAGCCCGTCAGCGATACCGCATTTCCGGACCAGAGCAGTAAGAGGTTTCGATCCAGGTAGATAGATGCTCTGCTCATAGCGACCGAAGGTGTCCGGTGCGTTGTCGGACCCCGACGCTGCACCCAGGAATATTTCGGCAGCGGTATCTCGAATGCATCCCTGTCTTTCTCCGGTCCCGCGCGCGCAGGGCGACACGCGGTTGACGCGTCGACAGCGACCCAATCCTATTGGGGTACTGGCACATCCGAACTCCCACTACTGGGAGCGCGGCTTCATGTTCGGCGGGGCGGTTCGTCCGCCATACCTGCCTCCGCGGGGGCTGCCCAGTGGCACACCGCGGCCGGGGTGTGGTCGACCCTTCCGATAGGGCGTGAGTTCACGACTATCCAGGTGACGATTGGCCGATACGCCCGGGTCGTTATCGAACGCGGCCGACAGAGCATCGACGTCGATGCCCTCGGCGGCGGTCGAACTCCGCACGATGCCGGGCTTTACACCGCAATGCCACCTGATCTTGATCGTCGGTGCGGGTCAGGCGAAGGGGGTGTCGGTTCGACCTACGAGGTCGGCTACGGAGTCGACGACGAGGGTTGGGCGGTAGGGGAATTGCTCGACGGATTGGCGGGTGGAGATGCCGGTGGTGACGAGGACGGTGCGCATGCCTGCCTCCAGGCCCGAGACGATATCGGTGTCCATGCGGTCGCCGATCATCACCGTCGACTGCGAATGTGCGCCTATCCGGCGCAGTGCCGAGCGCATCATCAGCGGATTCGGCTTGCCGACGTAGTACGGCTCCTTACCGGTCGCTCGGGTGATGAGTGCGGCGACCGAACCGGTCGCGGGGAGTAGACCCTCGCGGGACGGTCCGGTCGCGTCCGGGTTGGTCGCGATGAAGCGCGCGCCCCGGTCTACCAGGCGGATCGCGGTGGTGATCGCTTCGAAGGAGTAGGTGCGGGTTTCGCCGAGCACCACGTAATCCGGGTCGCTATCGGTCAGCACATAGCCGATTTCGTGCAATGCGGTGGTGAGCCCGGATTCGCCCACCACGTAGGCGGTGCCATTGGGGCGCTGGTCGTTGAGGAAGGTCGCGGTCGCCAACGCCGAGGTCCAGATCGCCTCCTCCGGAATATCGAGTCCGGTGTGGCGCAGGCGGGCCTGCAGATCGCGCGGCGTGCGGATGGAGTTATTGGTGAGCACCAGGAACGGGATCTCCTTGCTGCGCAGTTCGGCAAGGAACTTGTCGGCGCCCGGCACCAGATGGTCCTCGTGCACCAGCACCCCGTCCATATCGGTGAGGTAGGACAGAATCGGTTCATCCGGCGTCGTCACGAGTCAATTGTCGGCTATCCCCCCGCCCAGCGTGCGAATACCGACCCCGATGCGACCATCCCCACACCGCGCCGCCCGCGCTCGAGCCCCAGAACCGGCACAAATTCAGTGACCATCACGCACACGGTCGGTGAGTTGTGTGCGATGCCCACTGGGTATGCGACAGCAGGGGTGACCCTGCACACCTCGCGGTGGCGCGCTGACTATGGTCGAGGGGAGGCCGTGTGAGGAACGATCGCGCAGCGCTCGGGTAGGCCGATCGAGGCGCGGGAACTCCGGTGCCGCCCTTGTGGTTGTACCGGGTTGCGGTCGTGGGATTCAGGCGGCCGACGGTGTGCGGAATCGCCCGCACGGACCGTTGAGCGACGTGACAGGAGTGGCGCATATGGGTGATCTCAAGCTCGGATACAAGGCGTCTGCAGAACAGTTCGGCCCTCGGGAATTGGTGGAAATCGCGGTGGCGGCCGAGGAACACGGCCTCGACAGCGCGACCGTGAGCGACCATTTCCAGCCGTGGCGGCACAAGGGCGGACATGCGCCGTTCTCGCTGGCCTGGATGGCCGCGGTCGGTGAGCGCACCAAGCGCATCCAACTCGGCACCTCGGTGCTCACCCCGACTTTCCGCTACAACCCCGCCGTAATCGCGCAGGCCTTCGCGACCATGGGTTGTCTGTACCCGGACCGCATCATGCTAGGTGTCGGCAGCGGTGAGGCGCTCAATGAGATCGCCACCGGCTACACCGGGGACTGGCCGGAATTCAAGGAGCGTTTCGCCCGGCTGCGCGAATCCGTCGACCTCATGCGCGCACTGTGGACCGGTGAGCGCACCGACTTCGACGGCGAGTACTACAAGACCGTCGGCGCCTCGATCTACGATGTGCCCAAGGGCGGTATCCAGATCTATATCGCTGCGGGCGGACCGCTGGTCGCGCGCTATGCAGGCCGCGCTGGTGACGGTTTCATCTGCACCTCCGGCAAGGGCATGGACCTCTACACCGAGAAGCTGATGCCCGCCGTCGCCGAGGGTGCCGCCAAGGCCGGACGCACCGTCGAGCAGATCGACCGGATGATCGAGATCAAGATCTCCTACGACACCGACCCCGAACTGGCACTGGAGAATACGCGCTTCTGGGCCCCGCTCTCGCTCACCGCCGAGCAGAAGCACTCGATTACCGACCCGATCGAAATGGAGGCCGCCGCCGACGCCCTCCCGATCGAGCAGATCGCCAAGCGCTGGATCGTCGCCAGTGATCCCGACCAGGCCGTCGAACAGATCAAGCCGTACCTCGACGCTGGCCTCAACCACTTGGTCTTCCACGCCCCCGGCCACGACCAGTCCCGCTTCCTCGACCTCTTCCAGCGCGACCTGGCCCCGCGCCTACGCGCCCTGGGCTGAGCCGCAATTATTCCGATCTCGGTGGTACCGGCCGGATGTCGTTGGGCCCTGCCTGCCGATATTCGGCCGGGCATCGCTATGCGGCTGGTTGCGCTCCTCGATCTCTTCGCTCTGCGGTAATCGCATCACTTCCGCACCACTCCACAACGGGGTGTGAAGTGGTGCGGCTGGTCAGGTGCGGGTGAGGGCGAAGATGCGGAGGTCTCGGGTGGTGCGGGTGCGGTAGACGCTGTAGGCGCTGGTGATCTCGATGAAGCGCGTGAAGAGGGCGTCCTTGTCGGATTCGACCAGGGCCGCGCGGACGGGGATGCGTTGGCCTGCGATGGCGACGGTGGCATTCGGATTCGCCAGCAGGTTGGTGGTCCAGGCCGGATGGTGCTGCTGGCCGAAGTTGCTGCCGATCACATAGATGGTGTCGCCGTCGTGCAGGCAGAGCAGCGGTTGAGTACGCGGTTCACCGGATTTGCGGCCGATGGTGGTCAGCAGCATGACCGGCGCGCCGATCGGGCCGAGGAGTGTGTACTTGGCATCGGTGCGTTCGAGGATGACCCGATCCACCGGAGTGACCTTCCGAATCAGCCACGAACCGGGTTCGGTTGACGCGAGTTTTGTCGCGAGGCGGGCAAGAAAATTGGTGTTCGAACCCCACTGCCGTTTCGGGAACTCCTCAGCCATCCCCGGACTATAGCCGTCGGGGCACACCCGCGACCGCGTGATCACGGTCTCGGCCCCAACACAGCCACCCCGCTAACAGCAGCAAACCCTCGTCTTTCCGGACCGGGTAGTTGATTAAGCTCTCGAACATGGCCGATTCCGCTCCATCCGCTGTGTACATCGCATCTCCGGAGGGTGACACCGGAAAATCGACGGTGGCCCTCGGCATGCTCCAGATGCTGTGCGCGACGACCGCCAGGGTCGGTGTCTTCCGGCCGATCACCCGCTCGACCACCGAGCCGGATTACATCCTGGAACTGCTGCTCGAGCACAGCACCGCCGATGTCGATTACGCGCAGGCCATCGGAGTCACCTACGACCAGGTGCACGCGGATCCGGACGCCGCGATCAGTGAGATCGTGATGCGCTTCCACGAGGTCGCGAAGCTGTGTGATGCGGTGGTGGTCGTCGGCAGCGACTACACCGATGTGGCCAGCCCGAGTGAACTGCGCTTCAATGCGCGCATCGCGGTGAACCTCGGCGCGCCCGTTCTGCTGGTGGTGCGCGGTGCGGGCCGTACCCCGGACGAGGTCAAGCAGCTGACCGAGCTGTGTGCGCACGAGCTGTCCCTCGAACACGCGCATCTGGTGTCCATCATCGCGAACCGTTGCGATCCACGGGCATTGGACGAGGTCGGCGCTGCGCTGACCGGCTTCGACGTCCCGATCTGGACGTTACCCGAAGTGCCGCTGCTGATTTCGCCGACCATGGCCGAGCTGTGCACCGCCATCGACGGCGAAATGTACAGCGGCGATGTGGAATTGCTGCAGCGTGAGGCATTGAAGATCATGGTCGGCGGCATGACGGCCGAGCATATTCTGGAACGGTTGGTCGACGGTGTCGTCGTCATCGCGCCGGGCGATCGCTCCGACGTCCTGCTCACTGTCGTGAATGCGCATGAGGCGGAAGGCTTTCCGTCGCTGTCGGGCATCATCATGAACGGCGGAATGCTGCCGCATCCGGCTGTCGCGCGGCTGATGAACGGCCTCAAACCCAAGCTGCCGATCCTCATCACCGACCTGGGCACCTACGACACCGCGAGCGCCGCCTACCGCACTCGCGGCCGCATGTCGGCGGGCAGCCCGCGCAAGGTCGATACTGCGCTGGCCCTGATGGAACAGCATGTCGACGCGTCGGAGTTGTTGCAGCGCATCGAAATTCCGGATACCTCGGTGGTGACGCCGCAGATGTTCGAATACCAGCTGATCGAACGCGCCAGGGCGGACCGCAAAACCATTGTGCTGCCCGAGGGCGACGACGACCGGATTCTGCGCGCTGCCGGTCGGGTGCTGCAGCGCAAGATCGCGGATCTGGTCATCCTCGGCGACGAAACGGCGGTGCGCGCCCGCGCCGCCGAACTCGGCGTCGATATCTCGGCAGCGCGGGTACTCGATCCGCGCACCTCCGGTTACCTCGACGAATTCGCCGTGGCGTACACCGAACTGCGCAAGCACAAGGGCATGACGCTGGAGCGCGCCCGCGAAACCATGGCCGATATCTCGTATTTCGGCACCATGATGGTGCACACGGGCATTGCCGACGGCATGGTCTCCGGTGCGGTGCACACGACGGCGCACACCATCCGGCCGTCCTTCGAGATCATCAAGACCGTGCCGGGCGTCTCCACCGTCTCCAGTGTGTTCCTCATGTGCCTGGCCGATCGCGTGCTCGCCTACGGAGACTGCGCCGTCGTCCCGGATCCGACTTCGGAGCAGCTGGCCGATATCGCGATCTCCTCCGCACTTACCGCGGCCCGCTTCGGCATCGAACCTCGCGTCGCGATGCTGTCGTACTCGACCGGTGAATCCGGTAGCGGCGCCGATGTGGACAAGGTGCGGGTTGCCACCAAACTGGTCCGCGAACGTGAGCCGGATCTGCTGGTGGAGGGCCCGATCCAGTACGACGCCGCGATCGAACCCACCGTGGCCACCACCAAACTCCCGGACTCCGAAGTGGCCGGGCGCGCAACGGTGTTCGTATTCCCGGATCTCAACACGGGTAACAACACCTATAAGGCGGTCCAGCGCAGCGCCGGTGCGATCGCGATCGGACCGGTGCTGCAGGGGCTGCGCAAACCGGTCAACGATCTGTCCCGCGGTGCGCTCGTCGCCGATATCGTCAATACCGTCGCCATCACCGCGATCCAGGCGCAGGAGGGCTGATGCGCGCCGCATCAGTGTCGTGTGGCACACGGCGGAACAATGGGGCCGGATCCATGGTTGCTGATCGAGTGCGGGGTACGCGCGCGACGCAGGAGGTGTCGAGGTGAGGGCAGCATCGCGTGGCGATTCCGTGGGGCGTGCCGCTCAGGCGACGGGTGGGCGCAATGACCTGGTGCTGGTGCTCAATTCCGGCTCGTCGTCGATCAAATACCAACTGCTGGACCCGGAGTCGGGTGTGGTCGCCGCGTCCGGCATGGTCGATCGGATCGGCGAGGAGCAGGCCGGAATCGAGCATCGGGTCGATGGCCGAACCATCGAACACCGCGGGCCGATCGCCGATCACACCGCGGGGCTGCGGCTCGTTTTCGAGGTGTTCGCCGAATCCGGCCACGATCTGGCCACGGCCGGTGTGCGCGCGGTCGGGCATCGCGTGGTGCACGGCGGCGAGGTGTTCTACCGGCCGACGCTCATCGATGACGCTGTTGTCGCGGCCATCTCCGAGCTGTCTTCGCTCGCGCCGCTGCACAATCCGGCGAATGTCGCGGGCATCGAGAGTGCGCGTGAGCTGCTGCCCCGCGTTGCGCAGGTGGCGGTCTTCGATACCGCGTTCTTCCATGGCCTGCCCGATGCCGCCAAGACCTACGCCATCGACGCGAAACTCGCTGCCGCGCATGGCATCCGGAAGTACGGCTTCCACGGCACATCGCACGAGTACGTTTCCGGCCGGGTCGCCGCGCTGCTCGAGCGCGATCCGGCCGAGGTGAATCAGATCATCTTCCACCTCGGCAACGGCGCGTCGGCATCGGCGATTCGCGGCGGCCACCCGATCGACACCACCATGGGTCTCACTCCGCTGGAAGGCCTGGTCATGGGCACCAGGGGCGGCGATCTCGATCCCGGGATCATCGCCCATCTGGTCCGCTCGGCACAGTTGGGTATCGACGAGATCGACGAAATGCTGAACCGCAATGCCGGACTCAAGGGCCTATCCGGTGTCAACGACTTCCGCGAGTTGCAGCGGCTCATCGATGCGGGCGACGCCGCGGCTCGCCTGGCCTATGACGTGTACATCCATCGCCTGCGCCGCTATCTCGGCGCCTACCTGATCGAGCTCGGCGGCGTCGACGCCATCATCTTCACCGCGGGTGTCGGCGAGAACAGCCCGCAGGTCCGCGCCGACGCGCTCGCCGGGCTGTCCCGCTTCGGTATCGAAGTCGATCCGGACCGCAACGCCGCCAAGGATCGCGCCGCCCGGTATATCTCCGCGCCGGGCGCCGAGGTCGCCGTGCTGGTCGTGCCGACCAATGAGGAATTGGCGATCGCACAGGCGGCGCGCCGCGTTGTCGCAGCTCAGGGTGTTGACTGAGCCCTACGGGCGCGGCTCTAGAAAACCTCACGGAATCCTCACAGTCGCTGCGGCAGTATTGATGTCGGATCAGGTTCGCGCCGGACGCCGAAACCGGGCCGGACCGTCCGCCGCCATCGGGACCGCGATTGCCCTCGCCACTCTCGATAAGCCCGCTCCGGCTGCCCCCGGGGCGGGCCGCAGGCGCGGAACCCCGGGGATCATCGGCATGCCGACTGCTCCGCGAACCCGGATCCGAGGCCCCCGCCTCCCCGGGCCTTTTGCCGGTCGTCGGGAGGCGGGGGACTGTCGTCGCGGGCCGACGATTACGAGGGTGGCTCGGTGCTGGGTTGCCCGTGTTCGCACGAGATCAGTTGTCCTGCTTCGAATTCAGATCCAGGTCTTGGCACGGATCGAGTTCGCCAGATCCACCAGGGCATAGCGGTGATTGCGGCCGGGGGCGCTGCGGGCCAGCGCGCGCAGCCCGGCCTCGGTGCCCGCGCGCAGCTCGCGCTCGGTGAACGGCGCACCGAAAAGGGTCGCCTCGTCGTTGCGGGGCGTATTGCCCGATTGCACCCAGGCCAGGGCGGCACCGAGGACGAGCACGCGCATCTGGGTCGCGCGGCTCTCCCCGCTGGGCAGACTCTCGACGCGCGAGGCCGAGATATGCAGTATGGATTCGGGGAGTTCGGCGACCGGGGCGGCGGTGAGCAGCAGCCACACCGCGGTCATCCGGGCCGTTGTGTAGTGCCGGGAGGCGGCGGGCACCTCGTCGAGCGCGCGCACGGCCTCGTCGACCTCACCCACCGCAGCCAACTGCCTGGCCAGACCGAACGCGGCACTCACCACAGCGCGATCGGTGCGCCAGACGGTCGAGTAGAACTTCTCCGCATGGCTTCGCCATTGCTCCGGATCGTCCGAATCCCAGTGTTGCAGTACGAGTTCCGCGGTCGCCGCGAGCGCGAGCTTGGGTGCGATCTCGCCCGGCAGCACCCGCAGCACCGCATCGAAACTGTCATAGGCCTGCTGGTAATCCAGCTCCAGCAGCTGGGCTTGGCCCAGGTACCAATCGATGCGCCAATCGTGATCGCCGGGCAGCCGCGACAGCATATCCAGCACCACCGCCGATTCGCCGAGTTCGAGCCGTAGCTTGGCCTCGGCCAGCGTCAGCTCCAGATCCCTTGTTTCCACGGGCTTTTCGGGATCAGCCTCGGCGCGCTGATGTGCTTCCCGCAACGCCGTCAGTGCTTCGCGCGGTTCCGGATGTGCCACGGCCGCCAGCACCGGCATCGACGCGTCCAGCGGATCGATGAGCGGAACCGGAAGTGCCGCAGCCACTTCGCGGGCGCGCAGCAAATTGCTCCTCGCGATGCCATCGGCATAGGCGTCGGTCTGGCTGATCGACTCCTCGGTGCCGAAGCTGCCGCGCTGTGGACTGAAAGCTGTGGACAGCTGTGGATGATCGACGCCGGTCTGCAAGGACAGGATCTCGCGCAGCACCCCGGCCAACTGGGCCGACATGACGCGCGCGGAGGGAAAGCGGCGTTCGGGATCCGGATCGGTCGCGCACAGCAGCAGACGATGGAAGAACTCGTAGCGTTCGAGTACGGGATGTTCGGCCGGATCGGGAATGCCGTCGAGATAGCGTCCCTGTTCCATCGGCATGCTCAGCGTCAGCACGGCCAGCGTCCGCCCGACGGTATAGACGTCCGTGGCGACCGTCGGTCCGGTCCTGGCGATTTCGGGCGCTTGAAAACCTCTGGTGCCGTACAGGTTTCCGTAGGCATCGAGGGGGGTGACGGCGCCGAGATCGATGAGTTCGACCCGATCCTCGGTGACCATGATGTTGTCGGGTTTGAGGTCGTTGTAGGCCAACCCGATCGAATGCAGATACTCCAGCGCGGGCAGGATCTCCAGCAGATATGCGATCGCCTCGGGTATCGGCATCCGCGCCGGCCGTGGGTAGGTGTCGAGGATATCGCGCAGTGACCGGCCGCCGACGTACTCCATGACGATGTAGCCGATCGACTCACCGTCCGGGCCGGTGTGCTCGACGAAGTTGTGGATCTTGACGATGCTGGGATGTGCCACCTCGGCGAGGAATTGGCGTTCGGCGACGGCCACCGCCTGCGCCTCCGTATCGCCCGCATGCAGCAAACCCTTCAAGACCACCCAGCGGTCGCTGACATTGCGGTCGATCGCGAGGTAGACCCAGCCGAGTCCGCCGTGCGCGATACAGCCCTGGATCTCGTACTGGCTCGACACCAGAGCGCCCTCGTGCAGCGATGGGCGGAAATCGTATGGCGCGCCACAGGTTTCGCAGGTGCCCGCGGTGGTCGCGGGGCGGGTCGCGGTGGCGCGTCCGACCGGGTTGCCGCAGCGCCAGCAGAAGCGCCGCCCCTCGGAGACAACGGGATCGGCGAGTACCGCGGCGCGTGGATCGGCGGGCGGGACATTCGGAATCGTGACCAGGCCGGCGCCGAGTTTGCGCGTGGTCGGTCGCGAGCGCGCGGTGCGGACACTGCGGCCGGACGTGCGTGTGGTGGCGGCGGAGGTCGGCTCCGGGGCATTCCATGCGCCGACCGTGAATTCGGCGGCCATCTCGTCGCGGTGAACGGTTTCGCCGGCGGCGGGTTGGTTGCGGATCGTCTCGGCGGAGGCGCGGTGCTGCCGCGCTTCCGCATCGGAAGCGGCGCTGGCCTGCTCATCAGCGGCCCCGGAAGTGGCTGCGGAACGCTGGTTTTCGGCCTCCGGGCCGGTACCCGGCGCCCGCTTGATCGTTTCGATGGCGGCGGAGCCGGGGTCGACTGCGTCGGGTTTCGAGAACGCGGCCAGCCGGGTGCTTTCTCCGGCTTCTTCGGTGTGCTCGGCGGGTTCCTTCGGCTCGCCCTCGTCGGAATCGTGCGGTGATCTCATCGCTGTCAGTCCTGATAGGTCGGGACGGGCGGGGCGGGGAGCGGCCCTAGTGCGATGAGGTATTGCTGGTATAGGCGGGCCCAGGTGCCGTCGTTGCGGATGCGCTCCAGCGTGCCGTTGACGAAACGGACGAGATCGTCGTTGCCCTTGGGGATGCCGATGCCGTAGGGCTCGACGCTGATGCTGGGGCCGACCAACTCGGTGTACGACGAGTCCTGTGTGGCCAGACCCGCCAAGACGGCATCGTCGGTGCTGATCGCTTCGACTTGGCGTTGCTGAAGTACTACCAGACAGTCGGCCCAGGTGGGCACGGTGAGGATGGTCGCGGCGGGCTGTTCGCGGCGCATGTGGTCCAGCGAGGTAGTGCCGGAAACGATGCACACCCGCTTACCCGCCAAATCGGCCAGACTCCGGATGCCGGAGTTCTTGACCGCGAGCACCCGCTGATTCGCGTGGAGATAGACGGTGGAGAAGGTGACCCTCTGCCGCCGTTCACAATTGATCGTCATCGTCTTGGCGACGATATCGACGAGGTGATCCTGCAGCGCGGACTCGCGCTCCGCGGACCCGAGGCTGCGGTACTCGATCTGCTCCGGACTGCCGAACAGATCGCGGGCGACCTCCCTGGCGATATCGGCATCGAACCCGACAATCGAGCCGCTGACCGGATCCCGGAAGCTGAACAAGTTACTTCCGGTGTCCAATCCGACCACCAGCCGACCACGGGCACGAATCGCGTCGATGGTCGGTCCGCGGGCGGCCGCACCCGCCCCGGTGGGTCGCAGACTCGCGGTCGGATCGCCGCACTGCTCGTCGCGTTCCGCTGGAATCGGTGAATCCGTCGGTATCGAAACGGCTTTGGCGGGCAGCGGTGGTTCGGTGTAGACGGTGGTCTTGTTATCGGTCGTGCCCGAGCCCGCCGCGCACCCGGCGAGCAGGACGCTGGCGGCGAGCGCGGCGAGCAGCCCGCGCACGCGGTTCATCGGTACTCCCGAAGTCGCGGCCAGATACCGAGGCCGACATAGGCCGCGGCGAGTATCCCCAGCACCATCGCGCCCGGTGCCAGGAAGTCCAGTGACCGGGCCGCGCCGGAGATGTTGTCGCGCAACGTCTCGCGCGTTGCGTCCAAGCCCAGTCCCAGTGCGCGGTCCATCGCTTCCACCTGTGCCGCGGCATCCGCGGCACCCGGCCCCGTCGCCACCGTCGCCGCCCCGACGAAGTCACCGCGCGCGAGGGTGTCGTTCATGCGCTGATGGGCCGCGCGCCAACGAGTAAGTGCCGCACGGGCCTGCTCGATCTCACCGGCGGCTGGCGCATCGGACGGGTAGCCGCTGAGTAGTTCGTTGAGCCGGGTGACACTCGATTCGTAGGTCCGGTCGTAATCACCGGTGGCATCGCGGCGCACCAGCTTCAGCGTTTCCGCCGAACGGGCCTGCTGGGTCAGAATGCGGCTCTCGGTCAAACGGGAGCTCGGCACCGCGCCGTGGTCGCGGCCACCGATCATTTCCGCGGCCGAGACGGATCCGGCGACCACCGTCCACGCCAACAGGATCAGCATCGCGGTCGAGGCGAGCAGCAGTCCCGGATTGAGCACGCGATGCCAGCGCTTCGACAGATCGAACTGCGCCCAGATAAGTGTGCCGAGCGCCAGGATCAGCACACCGATCGCGGACCACGGCGGCTGCACATGATGCCGCTGGGCCGCGCTCACGGCATCGGAGCGATGGCTCTGCAGTTGTGCGGCCATCGGCAGCAGGACAGTCTGCATCTGATTCGATGCCTCGCTCAAATACGCGGCGCCGACCGGGTACCCGTTGCGGTTGTTCGCACGGGCGGTTTCGACAAGACCAGAGTAGACCGGCAAGCCGGTGGCGATGCCGGTACGCAGCCGGGTATCCGGATCGTCATCGGTGGCCTGTCCGGCCGCATGACCAGATTGCGTCACCAATTCGGCGGAAGCCTCGCCGAGTGCCTGGCTGTAGCGGTCGCGCACGGCCTGCGGTTCCAGGCCGCCCGCGATGAATGCGGTACTGGCCGCGGCGTCCGCGATGGACAGCGAGGTGTAGAGGTGATGGGAGGAATTCGCATCCGGCTCGGTGTCGTCGAGCAGGATGTCGAGTGCCTGCTGGCGATCGCTCACCGTCGCGGCGGTCATCATGCCCGCGGCCAGGCACAGGCCGATGAGCAGCAGACCGATCGCGATGAGTCGGCCCGGGGTCGACAGTGCGAAGGATCGTAGGTTGGCGGGGTCCAGATGGGCGCGTAGCCCGGCCTCGCGCGGCACGTCCAGCCGCTCGGGCCCGACATCGGCCGTGACTGACGGCGGCCGCGGGGCCGTCGTCGAGTCGAGCGCTGCCATCTCCACCTCCCCGGTTGGTGCGCACGTGGTGCTCTTGCTCGGAGCTTATTGTGGTCTTACCGACGCCGTGGCGTGTGAAACACCCCCGCGACGGCTGGAAGAGGATGGTAACCAGATGCGTGGTGACGGTGACGGTTGGTCACACGGCCCGGACGGATTGCGGCATTGGGGCCGCTTCGGCGCTGCCGGACTGCTGCTGCGCGCCCCGCTCACGGGCGGCGGCTCGGCGGTGTTGTTGCAGCACCGCGCGCCGTGGAGTCATCAGGGCGGCACCTGGGCGCTGCCCGGCGGCGCCCGCGACAGCCACGAGACGCCGGTGCACGCGGCGGTCCGCGAGGCATGGGAGGAAGCGGGTATCGATCCCGCCGATGTTCGGGTGCGCGGTGAGCGCGTCACCGCGACGGCATTGAGCGGCTGGACCTACACCACCGTGGTGGCCGATGCCGTGGTGGCCCTGCCGACCAGTCGCAACCGGGAGAGCAGTGCGCTGGCCTGGGTTCCCGAGGACGAGGTCGACAGTCATCCGCTGCACCCGGGCTTCGCCGCAGCCTGGCCCGCGCTGCGCGCGGCTCCGGCGCGCGTCTGCCTCGACGACATCGATGTGGGCGACGCCGATACGGTGGCCGCCGCGCTACCGCGCACCGTCGATCTCGCCGATCAGGGCTTCGTCTGGTTGCACGCGGACCCCGACGGACCCGGTACCTACGCCCGCATCGTCGATCCCGCACATGCGGATTCGACGGATATCGTGCGGCCGGCCGCGAATGCGGAGGCAGCACCGGCTGACCCGATCTTGTCGCTCACCCGTGTTCAACTGCTGTCTTGACGCTGGCCTCAGGTGCCCTGCGCGTGCATGTGGCAGAACTCACCGCAAGAGCCTCACATGTATCGAAGAGCGGACCCGACGTCGAGCCCGGCGCGATATCGCTATGCGGTCGCGTTTTGAGAACCGAGCGGAACATTCGTGGGCAGCGTCACCTCGAGATCGCGCTCAGCACGTCGGCCGATTCATGTAGCGAGTAGCGGCGAGTCGAGTTCGTGCTGCGCCGAGTCGAGCGGGTGCTGGGCTGAGGTGGTGGTGCGCTGGGGCGAGCGTCGAGCGGGCGCCGGGCCGAGATCGTGCGGGGGAACTCTCAGCCGAGGTGCGCGTTGGCGATCAGCGCCGTCTTCAGGTGCCGGGCCGCCGCTTCGGGATCGCGCGCCTCGGTGATCGCGCGCACCACGACTACACGCTCCGCTCCTGCCGCCAGCACCTCGGGGAGTCGTTCGGCATCGATGCCACCGATGGCGAACCACGGGCGGGACGGGTGGGCGTCGGCGGTGGAACGCACCAGATCCAGGCCCGCCGCCTGGCGTCCCGGCTTGGTCGGTGTCGCCCACACCGGTCCGGTGCAGAAATAGTCGATGTGCTCGTCGATCGCCGCGAGCCCGGCCTGCGCCCGGCTGCTGGTGGAGCGCCCGATCACCACATCGGGGCCGAGAATGCGCCGCGCGTACCACGGCGGCAGATCGTTCTGTCCGAGATGCAATACATCGGCACCGGCGGCGAGCGCGATATCGGCGCGGTCGTTGACCGCGACCAGTGCGCCGTGCCTGCGGGCCGCGGCCTTCAATTCGGCGAGTGCGCCGATCTCGGCCTTGGCCTCGAGCGGGCCGAACTCCGCCTCACCGGGCGAACCCTTGTCCCTCAGCTGAATGATGTCGACGCCGCCCGCGAGTGCGGCCTCGGCGAACTTGGCCAGATCGCCGCGCTCCCTGCGCGCGTCCGTGCAGAGATACAGCCGGGCGGTAGCCAAACGCTCCCTGGGCGGTAGGGACCGGAACTGGTGGGAGGGTTGCACGTGCTCGACCGTAGTCGCGCTACCGTGGGGATGCGAATAGTGAGGCAGGTGGATCAAATGCGGACTCTGGCCGTCGTCGGTGGCGGCGCCATCGGACTCGCCGCCGCCTGGCGCGCGGCCGAGGCGGGGTGGTCGGTCACCGTATTCGATCCCGTCGTCGGATCCGGCGCCTCCTGGGTTGCCGGGGGGATGCTGGCACCACTGTCCGAGGGCTGGCCGGGGGAGGATCTGGTCCTGGAATTCGGTGCCGCCTCGCTGGCCCGCTGGCCCGAATTCGCCGCGCGACTCGAATCGAGGACCGGCGTCGCGGTTTTCGTCGCCGACGAAACCCTGACCGTCGCGCTCGATGGTGCCGACGCCGCCGACCTGCGCACGGTGGCCGAATGGGTCGGTGCCCGCGGCCATGAGCTCGAGGTGCTCGACCGGGCCGGCGTGCGCGCGCTGGAACCCGCACTGGCACGCACTGTTCGGGCCGGTCTGCGCGCCGCCGCCGAACCCGCCATCGATAACCGAAGACTGCTCGATGCACTCCAAAAGGCCTGCGGCACAGCCGGAGTCGAGGTGCGTGCCGAAACGGTCGACGCGGTGGCGGCGCTGCCGCACGACCAGATCGTGCTCGCCGCGGGCGCGGCATCGTCGCGGCTGTGGCCGGAACTCCCGGTCCGTCCGGTGAAGGGCGAGATCTTGCGCCTGCGTCATCGTCCGGGCGCGACACCGCCGCCGCGGCGCGTGATTCGCGCGCGGGTGCACGGCAGACAGGTCTACCTGGTGCCGCGTGCGGACGGAATCGTCGTCGGCGCAACACAATACGAGGCGGGCTATGACACGACGGTGACCGTCGCCGGAGTCCGCGATCTGATCGCCGATGCCGAGGCCGTACTGCCCGGAATCGGCGAATACGAATTGGCCGAGGCGAGCGCTGGATCCAGGCCGGGAACCCCCGACAACCTGCCCCTGATCGGGCGGCTCACCGACCGGATCGTGGCGGCCACCGGCCACGGCCGCAACGGCATGCTCGCGGTGCCGCTCACCGTCGACGCGGTGCTGAGCCTGCTCGACGGCGCACCGCTCGCTGCCGCGAAAGCCGCCGACCCCCATCGTTTTTCGACGGCACACCCGCCGTCACTCGCCATCTCTGCAGGAGGAGTCCGATGACCTCGGTCCCCATCGGTGTCACCGTGAACGGACAGGACCACGAATTCGACCGCTCCCTCACGGTGCGTGAACTTCTCGATCGTCTCGGGTTGCCGTCGCAGGGGGTCGCGCTCGCGGTGGACGGTGCGGTTTTCCCGAAGTCCCGCTGGGACGAGCCGGTCGGTCGCGGCTGGGAGATCGAAGTGCTGACGGCGGTTCAGGGTGGCTGAGGCACTGGAAACCCCTGAGACACTGGAGATCGCGGGCAAGCGGTTCGGCTCCCGCCTCATCATGGGCACCGGCGGCGCCGAAAATCTCGCCGTGCTGGAGGAGGCGCTGGTCGCCTCGGGCACCGAACTGACCACGGTCGCCATGCGCCGGGTCGATGCCGTCGGTGGCACCGGCGTGCTCGATCTGCTCAAACGCCTCGAGATCATGCCGCTGCCCAACACCGCCGGTTGTCGCACCGCCGCCGAGGCCGTGCTCACCGCGCAACTGGCCGCGGAGGCGCTCGACACCAACTGGGTCAAACTCGAGGTGATCGCCGACGAGCGCACCCTGCTCCCGGACCCGATCGAATTGCTCACCGCCGCAGAACAATTGGTCGACGCCGGATTCGTCGTACTGCCGTACACCACCGACGACCCGATCCTGGCGCGGCGACTCGAGGATGCGGGCTGTGCCGCCGTCATGCCGCTCGGTGCCCCGATCGGCACCGGACTCGGCATCGGCAACCCGCACAATATCGAGATGATCGTGGCAGCGGCAGGCGTCCCGGTCATCCTCGACGCGGGCATCGGCACCGCGAGCGATGCGGTGCTGGCCATGGAACTCGGCTGCTCGGCCGTATTGCTCGCCACCGCCGTCACCCGCGCCAAGCACCCCGCCCTCATGGCGGCGGCTATGCGTTCTGCGGTCAACGCAGGTCACCTCGCCCGTCGCGCGGGCCGCATCCCCAAACGCTTCTGGGCGCAGGCTTCCTCACCGGATCGCTGAGTCGGGGCCGACCCGGCGCTGACGCGTGGTCCGGCGGTATCCGCAGTTCAGGTGCCGCCGAGGCATGCGGACGGTAGCACCGTCCCGCGCATCGATTCGCGTGCCACGCATGTTATTTCGCGCGAATTCGCGCGTAGCCTGCGAATCGATGCGCGGCAGCAGCCCGACGCGTGCATTCAGCGGTGCGGGAATTCCAAGGTGGTGCGTTTGAAGGCGGTCTTGGTGCAGATACCCGGGCGGCCGCATCCACATGCCCGTAGGCTCGGATCATGGCGGATCTCGGCGAACGCCTGCAATCGGTTCGGAAGCGGCGCGGACTGACACAGCGGGAGCTTGCAAAGGCTTCGGGCGTCTCTGTGTCGCTGGTCCGCAAGATCGAACAGGGGGAGCGCGACGACACCCGGATCGAGACCCTGCGCCGGATGGCCGTCGCGCTGGAGTGTCCGGTGTCGGTATTGCTCGGTCCGTACCCGGGGGTATCGGAGAGTGGCGGCGGCAGTCTTTGGCTGCCGACTCGTACGGCCATCCTGTCGCCCAACCACGTGCAAGACGATGGGGCAGTGGCCGATCGGACAATGGAGGAAGCCCTCAACGGCGCCGTGAAGCTGTACCACGACAACGAGTACGAGCGGCTCGCCGTCGTCTTGCCTCGGTTTATCGAGGACGGCTACGCCGCGTCTCCCCTCATGCGGTCGAGGATCCTGCAACTTGCCGGTTCGGTGCTGGTCCAGACGCGTCAGTTGCAGCCAGCACGGGTGGCGCTCGAACGTTCCCTGGTCGAGGCCGAAGCAACCGGCAACGTGCTCTACGCGGCGTCGGCCGTGGTGACCCTGTGCTGGCTGCTGCTGGTCGAGCGGCAGTTCGAAAAGGTGCGCGAGCTGGCCACGCAATGGGCCGATCGGGTCGAGCCACGACTGTCGGTGGCCACCACCGAGGAGATCTCCACGTGGGGTTGGTTGCTGTTGCGGGCGTCCGCCGCAGCCATCAGGGACAACCGATCCGACGAGGCCGACGACATGATGCGGCTCGCTCATGCCGGAGCGGTCGCGGTTCGCCGCCAACCTGGCGGCTACCACCAATATTGGACAACATTCGACGTTGCGACAGTCGCGATGAAGCGCGTGGAGAACGCGGTCGTGGATAATCGGCCGGACCTGGCGCTCCGACTTGCCCGCAACGTCCCGGTGGGACTGCGGCCGACGTCCGACAATCGAAATCGGCATCTGCTGGACGTCGTGCACGCGTATATCGAGCTGCGCCGTTACGACGCGGCATTCGAAACCCTGTTCCGCCTGTCTCGGGAAGCCCGGCCGTGGTTGATCGAGCAGCGGATGGCCCGGGATCTGGTCGGCAGGATCATCACCCGGCGACGCACTCTTACCGATGAAATGCGCGAGTTGGCTGATCTGGTCCGCCTGGAATACTAAGCGCACCAACCTCTTTCGGCTGCCCGCTATCTCCAGGGCGCATAACTTCGCTGTGGCACTTCCGTGATGTCGCCCGCAAAAGTGCCATTGAGTGTCGTAGGTCCCCGGTGTGACGCTCGAGATAGCACGCGCCGCCGAGTCGATGCCTTTCGGCACCTCGGCGGCGGGTGCCCACCAAGTCGAACGAGGGGGTAGATGCGATGCGAGACGAGCCGACCGCGTTGGGATGGGTTGACTTCGAAATCAGTTCGGCTTCGGACTGGGATGCAGCGCAGGTGCGGCGGCTGGCGCAGCGGCTCGGGTACGCGCTGGTCTGGCCGCTGGAGTTGTCGCGGCTTCCGCTGGTCGACCAAGTGCGCTGTGCTGATGTCGATGCGGTGATCGCGCCGTCGCTCGAACATCTGAATGTGCTTGCGGTGAACGCGATTATGAGTGTGGCCGATGTGGAGATCGTGCTGCCGCGGCTGTCGTTTCATCGTTGGGCGGCGGTCGCGCCTGCCGGGCAGCCGCGGTGAGCGGGGCTGTTGCGTTCGGGTTGGCTATGGCGGCGGGGTTGCCGCTGGCGGTGCTTGTCGGTGCGGTTTGCTGGCCGACCCATGGCCGCGATGACGAGGACGACAAGTAGTCAGGGTCGACTACGGCATGGTGTCGGCTCCACACACAGCGATGGGTTTGCAGCCCACAGCCGCCGTTTACATGCAGCGCAGCTGGTAGGTGGCGGGCTGTTCGGAGCCCGGCTCGTTAACAGGGGTATCGGTCAGGGCTATTCCCTGATGCGGCTCGGGGCCGGTGGGATTCTCGATCATCCTCGAGGATGATTGAACTCGGCACCATTTAATGACGCGCGTTGCCGCGGATTGAGGAAAGCTGGTCGTCATGATCGAGCTGAGAGGCCTGACCAAGCATTACGGGCAGACCGTCGCGGTTCAAGATCTCTCCTTCACCGTTCGACCCGGACAGGTGACGGGGTTTCTTGGGCCGAACGGCGCCGGTAAATCCACCACTATGCGGATGATCCTCGGCCTGGACAAGCCCACCGCGGGCACCGCATTGATCAACGGCAAGCCCTACCACGAGCTGGACCATCCGCTACGCGCCGTCGGTGCGCTGCTCGATGCCAAGTGGGTGCATCCGAACCGTTCGGCCCGCGCGCATCTGCAGTGGATGGCCGCATCCAACGGCATCGCCATGTCCCGTGTGGACGAGGTGCTGCGGCTGGTCGGCCTGTCCGAAGTGGCGGGTAAGAACGCCGGTGGCTTCTCCCTCGGTATGTCGCAGCGGCTGGGTCTGGCCGGGGCACTGCTCGGCGATCCGCCGGTGCTGCTGTTCGACGAGCCGGTGAACGGTCTGGATCCCGAGGGCATCCTCTGGATCCGCCGCTTCATGCAGCGGCTCGCGGCCGAGGGGCGGACCGTGTTGGTCTCCAGCCATCTGCTGTCCGAAATGGCCCAGACCGCAGAGCATTTGGTCGTCATCGGACGCGGTCAGCTGATTTCCGACTCGACCACACAGGAATTCATCGAGCGCGCCTCGGAACAGTCGGTGCGCGTACGCAGTCCGCAGCTCGAGCAGTTGCGCAGCCTGCTCACCTCCAATGGCATGACCGTCCGCGAGGACGGTGCGGGCCAGGACGGCGCCGCACTGGTCGTGGCCGGGGTGACCAGCGACGCGGTCGGCAAGCTGGCCGCCGCGAACGAGATCACCCTGTTCGAGCTGGCGCCGCAGCGGGCCTCGCTGGAGGAGGCCTTCATGCGGATGACCGGCGGTGCGGTGCAGTACCACGGCGAAGGCTTCGACCAGGTGATGGGAGGTGCGCTCTGATGGGCGTGCTGGCAGCGGAACGTATCAAACTCACCTCGACCAGGTCACCGTGGTGGTGCTCGGCGATCGTGGTGGTGCTCGCCCTGGGCTTGGCCGCGCTCTTCGCGGCGGTGGCCCGCTCGTCATCGGGCAAGGAGAATGCGCTGGACCTGACCGTCGCCACAGCGGTCGGCGGGATCAGCGGATTCGGCGTCATGGTCCTGATGATCATGGCCACCTTGACCGTGACCAGCGAATACCGCTTCGGCATCATCCGGACCACCTTCCAGGCGACGCCGCATCGCGCCAAGGTGATCGCCACCAAGGCGGGTCTGGTCGGTGTCTACGGCGCGGTGCTCACCATCGTGCTGGCCTTCGCCGCCTTCGCGATCGCCAAGGCGGTCGGCGGCGACGCGGGCAAGAATCTGACGCTCTCCGGCGGTGACGCCTGGCGCGAGATCTACGGCATTCCGGTCTATGCCCTGCTCAGCGTGATTCTCGCGGTCGGTATCGGGGTGCTGGTCCGACAGTCGGCCGCGGCGATTTCACTGATCGTGCTGTGGCCGCTGCTGATCGAGCCGCTGCTCGGCGCGTTCGGCAGTTTCGGGCGCAATGTGCAGCCGTTCCTGCCCTTCGCGAATGCGAGCCACTTCTACAGCGCCACGGAATCGACGGCGAACTGGCACTGGGGTCCGTGGGGAAGCCTGCTCTATTTCACGGCGTTTGTCGTGATCGTCTTCGGCGCCGCACTGGTAATGGTCAACCAACGCGACGCATGATGGATATTGCCCGAGTTGCCCTCCCTCGCCACTCGGGTAATGGGTGCCGACCTTGTCGGGAGGTCCGAGCACCCCGCGCACCGTCTGCCACTGCCCGGCGGACGATGTGACATCGGCCCGGTGTGTGAATCCCCTTCCACACCGGGTCGGTGCATGTTTCGGGACAATCCGGGCGGCATGTGAACATCCCGGAAACTATGGCGGGCAGCGCTTTCATCCGGAATCGAGGCTGGCTACGCTCGAGGTCAGCAATCAGTGAGTTATCCGTTGGCGGACCCGTCGTAGTGCCCGCTCAGTCTGATCGAGGGGGCGCAGGTGGCGATAACACGTAACCCGCCGACAGTTGGTCGGCTGAGATACGCTCGAGGCGTGACCGAAACACCTTCCGGCGGTGCTGAGCCGGGGACGGGGCCGGAGGAAAACGGCGGCGTTCCGCCCGAGGTGACCATACCGCTGGTGCCCGCCGACGAGGATCGATCTACTCGTCGAAACTCGGGAATTCGACGCGGGCAGCTCTCCGCACTGGTGAATGTCGCGAACCAGCGGCCCGACATCATCGGTGCGCTGCGGAAGGCGCGCGAACAACTGCCGGGTGACCCGTCTTTCGGTGACCCGCTTTCGGTTTCAGGTCCGGGCGGTGCCCGCGCGGTGGCGCGCGCGGCGGACAAGTTGGTCGGCGATACGCCGAGCGCGGCCCGGGAAATCGGGTTCGGGGCGCTGCAGGTCTGGCAGGCCATGTTGGAGCGCGTCGGCCGCGGCAGAGGTAGCGAAGAAATAACTGTGATGTTCACCGATCTGGTGGCGTTCTCCAGTTGGTCGCTCTCCGCAGGCGATGAGGCGACTCTGGAATTGTTGCGCGGGGTAGCCAAGGCCATCGAGCCGCCGATCGCCGATCGCGGCGGCCAGGTCGTCAAGCGCATGGGCGATGGGGTGATGGCCGTCTTCACCTCGGCCGATCACGCAGTGCGCGCCGCGGCACAGGCCAAAAAGAACCTGGCCGATGTGAGTGTGCACGATTATCGCCCGCAGATGCGGATCGGTCTGCACACCGGCACGCCGCGCGAGATCGGCGGCGACTGGCTCGGTGTGGATGTCACGATTGCCGCTCGTGTGATGGAGGCAGGGGGCAATGGCAACACCATGCTCTCGGATGCGACCTTGCAGGCCATCGCGCCGGAGACGCTGGCGGAACTCGGATTCTCGGTCAAGCCGTATCGGCGCAGTTTCTTCGCCGCGCCCCTGAGCGGCGTGCCGGAGGATCTGCGGATTTTCCGGCTGTGTTGATTTGCTGTGTCTAATTTGCCGCGCCTGCGGCGCGGCGTGTTCGCGGCCCCCTGCTGTCTCGCGTCCGAGCCGTCGAGACTCGCGACTTCGTCGCATGCGCTTCGACGACTCGGACGCGAGACGGGCCGCCAACGGTCGCTCGTAAGACTCGCTCCGTCGGGGTTGCGTTGGGAGCCGAGGTTGCGACCTGAGTGTTTGTATCCGAGAGCGGTGTTGGATGTTCGAATTCGGACTGGATCTCGGCACCTCCACCCCCACCGCATGCGCTTGGCCTTGTATATCTGTACGCGCTGCGGAGGTTGCGCTGGAATATCGGTTGTGGGGGCTCGGTAAGCTGCTACTTCGTGGTTTCGCCCAAGTCCGAGGATGCAGCGTTGGATCGACGTACCCGATTGCTGGCCGCGGCCGCGGTCACGGTGGGACGGTTGTCCGATGTGTTGACGCCGTTGGGCGAGTTGTTCGCGGCGCGGGGGCATGAGCTGTACTTGGTCGGGGGCAGTGTGCGCGATGCGGTGCTCGGGCGGTTGGGGACGGATCTGGATTTCACCACCGATGCCAGGCCCGAACAGGTGCAGGAGTTGTTGCGGGGGTGGGCCGATCATCTGTGGGATACCGGTGGGTTGGCATTCGGCACGGTGAGTGCGTCCAAAGCCGATCAGCAGTTGGAGATCACTACCTTCCGCAGCGATACCTACGACCGGGTATCGCGCAATCCCGAGGTCACCTTCGGTGATTCGCTCGAGGGTGATCTGGTGCGGCGCGATTTCACGGTCAATGCGATGGCGGTGAAGATCGGGGCCGATGGGTCGCTGGAGTTCATCGATCCGCTCGGCGGGATGGATGCGCTGCTCGCCGGAATGCTGGATACGCCTGCGGCGCCGGAGGATTCGTTCCATGACGACCCGCTGCGCATGCTGCGGGCGGCGCGTTTCGTCGCGCAGCTCGGCTTCGAACTGCATCCGCGGGTGCGGGCCGCGATCGTCGCGATGTCGGGTGAGATCGAGCGGATCACCGCGGAACGGGTGCGCACCGAACTGGATAAGCTCATCGCCTCCGAACATCCGATCGACGGCGTCAATATCATGTGCGAGACGGGGCTGGCCCAGTTGGTGCTGCCCGAGGTGCCCGCGATGAAGCTGGAGATCGACGAGCACCACCAGCACAAGGATGTCTACTGGCATTCGTTGACCGTGTTGCAGCAGGCGATCGACCTGGAGGAGGGCGATCCGGATCTGGTGCTGCGCTGGGCCGCGCTGTTGCACGACATCGGTAAACCTGACACCAAGCGCAATGAACCGGGCGGCGGGGTCAGCTTCCACCACCACGAGGTGGTCGGCGCGAAAATGGTGCGCAAGCGGATGCGCGCGCTCAAGTACCCCAAGCAGTTCACCGAGGACGTGGCGCGACTGGTGTTCCTGCACTTGCGTTTTCACGGCTACGGCAAGGGACAGTGGACCGATTCGGCGGTGCGCCGCTATGTCACCGATGCCGCCGACCTGCTACCCCGGCTGCACAAACTGGTCCGCGCCGACTGCACTACCCGCAATAAGCGTCGCGCCGCCGCGCTGCGCGCCACCTATGACGAGCTGGAGACGCGGATTGCCAGACTGCAGGAGCAGGAGGATCTGGATCGGGTGCGTCCTGACCTGGACGGCAACGCGATCATGGAACTGCTCGGCATTCCGGCGGGACCAGAGGTGGGCAAGGCGTGGCGATTCCTGAAGGAGTTGCGCCTCGATCGCGGACCGCTCACCAGAGATGAGGCCGAGGCCGCGCTGCTGGAATGGTGGAAAGCCCGGGTCTAGGGAGAATTCGCCGGTTGATCAGAAGATGATCAGCGTGGTGCCCGCCACAATGGCCGAGCGGATCTGTGCCAGATCGAACGATCCGGTCAGCCCCGGCAGCTCGACTCGGAATCGGACCAGATCACCGTCGCGGGTGGCGTGCACGATGCGCGCGTCGTTCGGTAGCCGATCCAGCAGTATCGTCGGCGTGGTCACCAGCTTGCGCGGGATCCGGATGCCCGCCCAGTTCACTCGGTGGATATCGACGGTGAGCAAGTTATCGCGCACTTGTGCCTCCACCAGCACGCTGATCGGGCGTTTTCGATGCTTCGCCCGGATCAATCCGCTGGCGTCCACCGTGAGTTGCCAATCGAGCCGCTGGGTATCGAGCCAGCCGACCAGCGCCTCGGTGGTGACGGTCCCGTTCAGGTCCAGTTGCTGCACCCGCGCCTTCGTCGGCACGCCGGGCACCAGCCGGACCCCGTGCGCGATCACGGTGACCTGTTCGATCGGGTGATCGTCCCAGCGCAGCCGGGACAGCACGGTCTTGGTCTGGAAATGCGCGCCGCGCCTGCGCACCTTCAGCACCTGCAGGGTCGCGTGCAGATCGTGACCGAGCAGGGTCGCAGTGACCTCCTGGCCGCCGAACCGGCTGAGAATGCCTTCGCTGAGCACGGTCATCAGCACATCTGGCATGAGCGCGGTCACCGTGCCCGCGCCGAAGTCGGCCAGTGGATCCACCCATGCGGTGGTGTTGGCGAGCCACTGCTCGAGCAGCGATTGATCGAAGAGGCGTTTACCCAGGTCAACGGCCCGCATCGGTGACCATGACGTCGGATCGAAGTACGTGGCCATGATTGCTTCGAGCGTACTTGGCGTCGGCGAACACGACCACGGTCACGGCCGTGACGAAGTGGGCAATTGTGTGTATCCACGGAATGACGTGCCGCGCAGTGGTGGCAATCTGAACCGGACCTGGCTCCGGGCCGCTCGGTGTACTTTGCGATCACGGCGGCGGAAGTTCAGGTTCATCCCCGCTGAGCGGCGGCCAACGCCTTCAGGCCATCAGCACAGGACCGATAGCGCGGTGTCCATCCGAGTTCCGCCTTGGCCTTGGCATTGGACACCCGCATATCGGCCTGTGTCATGCGGTAGGCGTACGACATGGGCCGCATCATCCAGGCCGGTAGCGTCAACGGCGTCGGCGTGCCGAAGGTTTCGGCGACCAGCCGGACATGTCCGCTGAAGCTGAGCGGAGCGTCATCCACGATGTTGTAGGCGGCACCGGGCTTTCCGCCTTCGACGGCCAGGGCCACCGCGGCACCCGCATCGGTCAGATTGATCCACGGCAGCACCCGACCGTGATCGCGCACTACGGGCAACGTGCGCTTGCGCAGCATTTCGACGATGGCCTCGGTGCCGCCCGCACCGTAGAACAGGCCGTAGCGCAACGAGATGCCTTCGATCCCATCGGCATTCAGCATCAACTCCTCCTTGACGCGCATGCCTTCGAGGTGGGGTTCCACCGCCTTGTCGCCGGTCGGCGCGAAGGCGTCGTCCTCGGTGAGCACGTGATTGCCGAAATCACCGTAGCCGTAACCGAAGACCATGGATTCGGCGATGACCCGCCGGGCGCCGACGGCGCGTGCGGCCGCCAGCAGGTTGGCGGTGCCGGTGATCCGCAGCGCATTGGTCGCGTACATGTCCTTGTGCCGCATGGGTGCTTTGTGCAGTGCCGTCGCCGCGTGCACCACGGTATCGATGGTGCGGCCCTCGACCGCGCGCAACAGTTGGTCGCGATTCATCAGATCGGCCTGGATATCGGCCCCGGCGCTGCGGGACAACGAGATCACGGTGTAGCCGGACTGCCGCAACGCGGTGGTGATGTGGCCGCCGAGCACTCCGCTCGCCCCGGCCAGCAGTACGTGCCTGATGTCGTTCATGTCCATCAGACAGCTGACCACCCTCCGACGTGACACTGTCGAATATGACCCAGCTCACTGCCGAAAGTACGCGCCGAGAGTGATCAGTTCCCGTATCCCCCGCCGCCCGGCGTCTCGATGACCAGCACGTCCCCGGGTTCGAGATGCGCCGAATCCGCACCGCGCAGGTCCTGCACCGTGCCATCCGCACGCTCGATCCGGTTTCGGCCCAGGGCTCCGGGCGCACCTCCCGCCATACCGTACGGCGGCACCCGACGGTGACTCGACAGCGTCGAGACGGTCACCGCTTCGGTGAACCGCAGCCGACGCACCGCACCGTCACCACCGTGCCAGCGCCCGGTGCCCCCGCTGCCCGCCCGCACCGAGAACTCCTCGAGCAGTACCGGCAGCCGCCACTCCAGCACCTCCGGATCGGTGAGCCGGGAGTTGGTCATGTGGGTCTGGACCACCGGTGCACCGTCGAAGCCGTCGCCCGCACCGGATCCGGATCCGATCGTCTCGTAGTACTGGCTGCGATCATTGCCGAAGGTGATGTTGTTCATCGTGCCCGAACCCTCGGCCTGTACTGCGAGCGCCGCGTACAGGGCGCCGGTAATCGCCTGGGAGGTCTCGACATTGCCGGCGACAACCGCGGCGGGCGGTTCCGGTGCCAGCATCGAACCGGGCGGCACGTTGATGCGCAGCGGTCGCAGGCAGCCGTCGTTGAGTGGAATATCGTCGGCGACCAGTGTGCGGAAGACATAGAGCACCGCCGCGTTCGCAACGGCATAGGGCGCGTTGAAGTTGCCGTCGAGCTGCGCCGAGGTGCCACTGAAATCGATGGTGGCGCTGCGATTTTCCCGATCCACCGTGACCCGGACGCGAATGGTGGCACCCAGATCGGTTTCGTAGGCGTATTCGCCGTCGTCGAGCGCATCGATGACGCGCCGCACCGATTCTTCCGCATTGTCCTGCACATGCCGCATATACGCCTCGACGACATCGAGTCCGAAGTGGTCGATCATCTTGCGCACTTCCTCGACGCCCTTGGCATTGGCGGCGATCTGGGCGCGCAGATCGGCGAGGTTGGTGGCCGGATTGCGGGACGGGTACGGCGCGTCGGTGAGTAATCGCAGCGTCTCGTTCTCCCGGAACCGGCCGTCCTCGACGAGCAGCCAGTTGTCGAAGATGACGCCCTCCTCCTCGATGCGACGGCTGTTCGCCGGCATCGATCCGGGTGCGATGCCGCCGATCTCGGCGTGATGACCACGCGAGGCGACATAGAAGAGGATCTCGGTACCCGCGGTGTCGAATACCGGCGTGATCACCGTGACATCGGGCAGGTGGGTGCCGCCGTGGTAGGGATCGTTGACCGCGTAAGTGTCGCCGGGACGCATGCCCCCGGTCTGCCTGCGCCGGATGACCTCCTTGACGCTGGTGCCCATCGACCCGAGATGGACCGGAATATGTGGGGCGTTGGCGACGAGATTGCCGTCGGGATCGAAGAGCGCGCACGAGAAGTCGAGGCGCTCTTTGATATTGACCGACTGCGCCGTCGACTCCAGCCGCGCGCCCATCTGCTCGGCGATGGACATGAACAGATTGTTGAAAACCTCCAGCAGTACCGGATCCGCGTCGGTACCCGCCTGCGGTCCGGCCGCCACCGCCACCCGTTCCATGATCAGATGTCCGAGGTCGTTGAGCACGGCCTGCCAGCCGTCGTCGACGACCGTGGTGGAGTTGGCCTCGGTAATGATCGCGGGTCCGCGCACCGCCCTACCCGGCACCAATTCCGCACGCCGATAAAGCAATACCTCGCGTCGAGCGCCACCGATATGCAGTGGCACCGACTCCGGCGCGCCGGTGGTCGCGGGCGGCCGGGCCAGGCCCGCGAGATCGGGTGGTTCGGTCAATCCGGTCGCCTCGACCGAAAGCGCCTCGATCACGATCGGGCGATCCAGTACGAAGGAGTAGGTGCTGCGATGGCGTTCGACGAAATCCGCCGCCATCGCCGCCGGTTCGGTGAGTTCGACGGTGAGTGTGGTGTCGGTGCCGTCGTAGCGCAGGTGGGCACGCCGGACGATGCGGACCCGGTGCACGGGGACGTCCTCACCGAGTAGTTCGGCGCGCGCGACGGCCTCCAGATCATCGGCGATCTCGGCGACACGGTCCATCGACTCATCGCGCAGCGGCAACTCCACCGAACGCTCGCGCATGGCGGTGGTATCGGCGAGACCGATACCGAGGGCCGAGAGCACACCGGCCATGGGCGGCACGACAACGGTTCGGATGCCGAGGGAATCGGCCACCTTGCAGGCGAGTTGGCCGCCCGCGCCGCCGAAGGTGGTCAGCGCGTACCGGGTGACATCGTGGCCCTTCTGCACCGAGATCCGCTTGATGGCGGCGGCGATATTGGCGACCGCGATTTCGAGATAGCCCTCGGCGACCTGCTCCGGGGTGCGATCGTCACCGGTGCGCTGCGCGATGTCGGCGGCGAGTTCGGCGAATCGGTCGCGCACCAGCGCATCATCGAGCGGCGCGTCGCCGTCCGGCCCGAAAACGCTTGGAAAATGGGCCGATTGGATGCGGCCGAGCATCACATTGGCATCGGTGACCGTCAGTGGCCCGCCGCCGCGGTAACAGGCCGGTCCGGGTGCCGCGCCCGCGGAATCGGGTCCGACGCGGTAGCGGCTGCCGTCGAAGTGCAGAATCGAACCACCACCCGCCGCGACGGTGTGGATATCGAGCATCGGCGCGCGCAACCGGACACCGGCGATCTGGGTGATGAACACCCGCTCGTACTCACCCGCGAAATGCGATACGTCCGTGGAGGTTCCACCCATATCGAAGCCGATGACGCGGTCGTATCCGGCGAGTTCGGACATCCGCACCATGCCGACGATGCCGCCCGCCGGACCGGACAGGATGGCGTCCTTGCCGCGGAACTGTCCGGCCTCGGTGAGTCCGCCATTGGACTGCATGAACATCAGCCGCACACCGGTGAGCTGGTCGGCGACCTGTTGGACGTAGCGGCGCAGCACCGGCGAGAGATAGGCGTCCACCACCGTGGTGTCCCCGCGCGGCACCAGTTTCATCAGCGGGCTCACCTCGCTGGACAATGAGATCTGCGGAAATCCGATCTCGCGGGCGATCCGGCCGATCGCCTGTTCGTGCTCCGGATACAGATGCGAATGCATACAGACGACGGCGATGGCGCGAATACCGCTGTCGTACAACGGCTTCAGTTCGGACGCGAGCGCGTCCAGATTCGGTGGGGTCAGCACCGTGCCGTCCGCGGTGACGCGCTCGTCCACCTCGATCACCTGCTCGTGCAACAACTCCGGCAGCACGATCTCCCGCGCGAAGATCCGCGGCCGATTCTGATAGGCGATGCGCAATGCATCGCGGAAGCCGCGCGTGATGACCAGTACGGTGCGTTCGCCTTTGCGCTCCAGCAGCGCGTTGGTCGCGACCGTGGTGCCCATCCGGACGGCATCGATCTCGGCGCCGCCGCCCGCGTCGGCGAGGATTTCGCGAATGCCCGCCACTGCGGAGTCGGCATAGCGCGCCGGATTCTCCGAGAGCAGCTTGTGCGTGACGAGTCTGCCGTCGGGTCGTCGAGCCACCACATCGGTGAACGTGCCGCCCCGATCGATCCAGAACTGCCAGCCCGGACCGGTCTCGGCCGTCACCGGAGCCGCCAGTGCGTAATGCGTATGTGCTGGTCGATCACATGCGCACCATACCGAATCACCGTCGGCGCGGATCCGAGCGCGATCAGTGCGGCGGATCGAGTTTCGCGTGCATGAGATACACGTTGTAGCTGTCCCACGCGGAGATGGTGAAGTACAGGTCCGTGCTCGTCGACCACGGATGGATGAAGCCGCCGTAGGCCTTCGGATAGTCGTCGGTCGAGACCAGCTGAACACCATCGGTCCAGGCACCCTGCGGGCTCGCCGCGGTGCGCATCACGATCGCACCGCGCGCCGAATCCAAGTAGACCATCTGCCACTGCTCGGTTTCGGCATCGAAGCGCACCGACAACTCACTGGCCATACCGAGAACCAAAGGTGTGGCTTGATTTTCGGCCGCGGGCGCCCATGTTCCACCCACCCAGTACTGGTAGGCCGATTTGTTCAGCACCTCGGTCCTCGGCACCCTGGCCAGGCCGATGACGCCGACCCGGCCGTTGGGCGTGCCGAACATATAGACGTAATCGCCGTGCGGCACCATGGCCGCCACCTGGAATCGGCCGAGCCCGAAGAAGTTGTCCCACCTGGCCCATTGATCCTTGACCCAGGTGCGGCCGTTGTCGTCGGAGTACGCGAGCCCGCCGTAATTGGTCGACCACAGCCCCGGAATGCGGCTCCAGTGGTTCACCGACATATAGCTCATGAACTGGCGCTGTCCGATCGCGAATCCGGAGGTCGGGATGGTGGTCGTCTCCCAGTTCTTGATCTTGCGGCTGGACAGCAGTTCGGTGGCGTGACAACGGCTGTCCTGCACCATGGTGTCGATGCCGAGGCCGTCGGCGAGGTCGTGGTCGGTGCTGTAGCCGAGCACATTGCTGCGCCAGTCCGGTCCGCCAACGCCGCCACTGGTCCAGCCATCGCCGAAGGTGTCGCCGAAGGCCACGGCGATCTCACCCGGCTTGGTCTCCCACATGATGCCGAGGTCGGTGCCGTCGACCTGCCAGCGCATATCGGTGCGGTTCGCCGAACCGTGCCCGGTCACCTGACCGACCAGATCCACCGACTCCACCAGCGGTGGGGCGATGGCGGCGGTCAGCGGTCCGGGTTCGGCCGGGTGCACGATCGGCGGCGGCGCGGGTTGCGGTTGGACGCCGTCCTCACCGGGCACCGGGATCGGAACGGGTTCGATCTCCAGACGGATCTCTATGCGCGGCAGGCGGATCGAGGCGGAACCGGAGCTCGAACCGGATCCGGATCCGGATCCGGAGCCGGTGTCGGTGTCGGGCGCGCCCTCCGGTTCCGGATCGGCGGCGGGATCAGGCGGTTTCGGCGTATCCCGAATATCCGGGCACGGATTGCGGCACGGGTCGGCGGGCAGCGGCTCCGGATCGATCCGAGTGTTGTCCGGCGGCGGGTCGGGGACCGGAACCGGCGTGATCTCGGGAATCGGCACCGGAATATCGATCTGCGGCGGCAGTTGGGGCAGCGGCGGAGGTGGCGGTGCGTTCGGGTCCGGTTCCCGGTTCAGCGGGTCGAATCCGACCTCGCCGCAGCTGTTGACCGGCGCCGGCGCCCAAGGATGCTGCGCGGCCTGCGCGACGGGAGTCGGTACCGTCAGCGTACCGGCCAGCAGCACCCCCAGGATTGCGGGCGCACAGGGATACCTGGCCGTGGACGCGAACACCCGCGCACTGCTCGGCCGAAATCCCATCCGTTGTTGACTCCCTGTCGATTCGGGTCGATGGGAGATCAACTTACCCGACCGAATCGCGCGCAGGGTGGAACCGGATGGGGTGCAGTCGCGTCCAAGCAGATATGAACGAGATCGAATACGTATTCGGGACCGGTGACGGTACGGTCCACGTCTGGACCAGCCAGGCGGATCTGGATCTATCCGGGTCGGGCGTGGGTGATGCGGTGGCGCTCGACTTCGACGGCGACGGCCTGATCGATGACGTGCTGTGGGACTCGCACGGCACCGGCATTGCCGATGTCGCCGGGCTGGATCTCGACGACGACGGCGTACCCGACCATTTCTTCACCGATCCGACCGGTAACGGCATCTGGAATCACCAGATCACCGGCAGTCCGGCCGATGCGGACAACGAACACCTGGCCTGGATCGAGCGCACCGAGCCGGAGCCGGATCACCTCGCCGCGAACGAACTCGGTGCGGCCTTGTCGAATCACGATGAGCCGAAACAGGATTCGGGCTGGTCGGATCCGCAGGCGCCGATCGAACAGGTCGCCGCGCTGCGCGATCACCGCACCTTCTCCGGCGATGAATCCGGCCACCCGACAACGTCGTTCAGCGAGTGACCGGCACCCGACGATTGTTCACGACAATGGCCGCTATGCCGGCACCATAGATTCCGGCGCCGACGAGCACCACAGCGATCGACCGCCCATCCGCCGGTATCACCAATGCGGTGAGCGCGATCGCCAGTACGAACGCGATATTGAATACGGTGTCCTGCAATGCGAAAACCTGACCGCGTCGGGTGTCATCGATATCGATCTGCATGGTCGCATCACCGGTCAGTTTGATGGTCTGCCCCGCGAGCCCGAACAGGAATGCCGCGACCAGCAGCAATTGATGTGCCCGATGCGCCGCGGTCCCCGCCGTCGCGAGCGCGGTCGGGGTGACCAGCGCCAACTGCACCACGGTCGCGGTCAACAGCCCGAGCACTACCGTGCGCGACCGACCCAGTCGCGGAATCAACACCGGTGCGACGACCGCCGCCACCAACATCCCCGCCGCGGTGCAGCCGATGGCAAGCCCGAACCGGGTCAGCCCGGTATTCGCACCGCCGCCGTCGACGGGCGCCTGCCGCAGCACCAACACCATGATCAGCGTATTGGTGCCGAATACGATCCGATGCGTGCCGATACCGACCATCGCGGTGGTGACCTGAACCGCGCCCCAGACGGCGGCCGCACCGTGACGCAGACCGGTCGCGATCGCGCGCACCGTAGTGCCGCGCGCCGCGATCCCCGGCTCCGGTCCCAGTACCCCGGCCCCGAATCCCGTCGCGAATACCGCACCGCAGACCGACCACACGGCACTGATCGCCACCGCGACCGCCGATGCGAAATCGCCCGCGCCGATCAACCCGATGATCGCGACCGCCGCGGCGGCACCGACACCGGCACATCCGGATGCCACCGTGGCGAGCACCGAATTCGCGGGCACCAGCCAGTGCTGATCGAGCACTCTCGGCAACGCCGCGGATACGCCCGAGAGCACGAACCGACTGATCCCGACCACGGCAAGCGCTAGCAACAACAATGGTGTCGCACTGCTGTCCGCCAACAGCCCGACACTCACCGCACCGATCAGCACCGCCCGCAGCACATTGGCGACCAGCAGCACCGCCCGCCGATCCCAGCGGTCCAGCAGCGCACCCGCGTACGGCCCGATCAGCGAATACGGCAGCAACAAAACCGCGAACGCGGCCGCGATGGCGAGCGGATCGGTCTCCCGCTCCGGGTTGAACAGAATGGCACCCGACAGCGCCGCCTGGAACATGCCGTCACCGAACTGACCGGTAAAGCGGATCAGCGCCAAACGCACTACGCCGGGACTCTCCCGGAGCACCGTATGTAGCGAAACCGGCCGCTCGTCTGCGGGAGTCGAGCCTTCGGGGCGACCAGTGGACACGTCTGTAACTTTGGCAGCGCCTTCGGCGCTGCGTGTTCGCGGCCCCCCTTTGTCTCGCGTCCGAGCCGTCGAGACTCCCGACTTCCGTCGCATGCGCTTCGACGACTCGAACGCGAGACGGGCCACGAACGGGTCGCTCGTACGACTCGCTCCGTCGAGGTCACTGACGGCGGGTCGTTCGGCACCCGATGTACACGCACCAGACGGGCGAGTCCCGCGACTTCGTCGCATGCGCTTCGACGACTCGGCTGTGTTCGATGGCCGCGTCTTCGGCGCGGAGGCGCGACGGGTCGCTCGTAAGACACGCTCCGTGGTGGTCGGCAGGGGGCGTGTCCCGGGTCAAACGCAGTTGACCAAGATGGAGATTGTTTCGCGCATATCCGGTGCCATCGGCAGATCGGCGAGCGTGGCGGCATCGATCCAGGCGAAGGCGTCGTGTTCGCCCGGGGCCAGCGCGACCTCGCCCGGCTCCACCTCGACGATGAAGCTGTATTTGCGCACTCGGGGCTTGGTCCTGGTGGCGTAGTCGAAGTCGCCGAGGAACTCGGTGATGGCGCGCACCCGCAGGCCGGTCTCTTCGAACAGTTCCCGCACCACGCATTCGGCCAGGGTTTCCCCGGATTCCACGCCACCACCGGGCAGTTCGTACAGGCCGCCGTGGTAGTCGTCCGGTACCCGCCGCACCACCAGGAGTTTGCGATCGCGAAATACCGCGACACCGACGACGAAATCGCTGATCCCGTCGCGCTGTGCCGCATCGCGGAGTTGCCGCTCGATGCGCGCGAGCACCTCGGTCCGCATCTGTTCGTCACCTCCGATTCCGTTGTGGCACATGATGTTACGAATCCGCCTTACGCGTTTGCTCAACCCCCGTGGTGCGGTAGCGGATCGGGCCGACCGCCGACTCGACTAACCGGTCGGTACTGCTCGCCTGCCGTTCACCTGCCGGTCGCTCGCGTAAAATGCCGAGTGCAGGACAATTTACTAGGAATTCGGAGTACCGCGTCGTAAGTGCTCCTACCCTGAAAGGTGATCGGTGCACGGTCCCGAGAGGAGGACCATGATGTCCACACTCACGACACCACACATCGATGTCCATCGCGGCGGCGATCGCATGAAAACGCGCGTGTCCTGGCTGGATTCGAAGCACTCGTTCTCCTTCGGGGAGCACTACGATCCCGACAACACCCATCACGGGCTGCTGCTCGTCAATAACGAAGATATTGTTTCCCCTGGTCAGGGCTTCGAAACCCATCCGCACCGGGATATGGAGATCGTGACCTGGGTGCTCGGCGGGTCGCTGGTGCACCAGGATTCGCTCGGGCACAGCGGCGTCATCTATCCCGGTTTGGCACAGCGGATGAGTGCGGGCACCGGAATCCTGCATTCGGAGAAGAACGACTCCTGGCGCCTGGACCGCGGCACCGAACACGACGCGCCGGTGCATTTCGTACAGATGTGGGTGGTGCCGGACGAACCTGGTCTGGAGCCGGGATATCAGCAGCTGGAGATCGACGACGAATTGGCGCGTGGCGGCTTGGTGACCGTGGCCTCCGGCCTGCCGCGGTATCGGGATCGGACCGCGATCGCCATCGGCAGCAGCCATTCGGCGATGCATGTGGCGCGGTTGGCGGGCGGGGAAACCGAGCAGGACATCGACCTGCCGGATGCGCCGTACCTGCATCTGTTCGTCGCCAGGGGCGAGGTGGAAATGGAGGGCGTCGGTCCGCTGTACGCGGGTGACGCGGTGCGCCTGACCAGATCTGGTGGCCAGCGGGTGGTCGCCCACGGGCCCGCGGAGATCCTGGTCTGGGAGATGCACGCACGGCTCGGCTCCAGTTAGCGTGCTCGGCATCAACATCCCAGGGAGTGCGATCAGAAGGCGACCGCAACGCGAGCGCACCGGCTGAGAGGAAGTCCCATGGCGCAATATCCGCCGCCCGGTCAATATCCACCACCGGGTCAGTACCCGCCGCCACCGGGTCAGGGGCAGCCGAACTATTGGCAGGAATCGCCGAAGCGCAAGGGTATGGCGATCACCGCACTGGTGCTCGGCATACTCGGATTCCTGAGTTGTTGGACGCTGATCGGCGGCTACCTGTTCGGCTTCTTCGCGCTGATCTTCGGCATCATCGCGTTGGTCAAGATCCGTTCCGGGAGTGCGGGCGGTACCGGCATGGCGGTCACCGGATTGATTCTGGGTGTGCTCGCACTGGTCGCCGCGGTCGTGCTCAGCATTGTCGGCTGGAGTTTCTTCGTCGACTCCGGCGGCAAGGACTATCTGGATTGCGTGCAGAAGGCCGGCAACGATCAGACCAAGCTCAACGAGTGCCGGGACAAGTGGCAGCACAGCATCGAGCAGAGCTTCAGTGTGACGCTCACTCCGCGCCCGACCCCTTGACAACACCCCTGATCTCCGTGACGACCGACCGACCGCCGCTGTTCGCACACGTGCGGGTGGCGGCGATGACATCACCGAGTTCGGGACGGTAGTCACCCTCGGGCGCGGCGATCCAGATCCGGTAGCCGCTTTGCTCATCGGTCGGTGAGGGCAGCACGATCCGGCTGCCTGGCAGCGCCACCGACGCGCAGGCCCGGAACATTTCGGGAAATAGCGTCATATCCAGATACGAGTTATCGGTCGGGCCGGTCAGAAACGACCACCGGCTGGAGCGCGGATGCGCGATGATCGGTCCGGTCCGCCCGTAGGTGGCCAGGAGATGGGCGCACACTCGCTTGCCGAGTGCGGCGGGCATGACGACCGCACCGACCGCACCGACTTCCAACAGGATTCGCCCGAGGGCCGGATCGACCACCCCGTATAGACCGTTGTCCTTGCGATAGCGGCGACAGCGCGCCAACGCGTCCTGTGCCGCAGCGAAATCCTGGGCTGCCAGGTAGCTACCCGATTCCATGTGCGACGTACTCATGACGAACCTCGCCTCGACTGTGAGTGGATCGACGTGAAAACCAAAGTTGCCGCTGAAACCGACCCTAGACCCGCACAAGTTCCTTGACAATAGTCACACGCCGAGTAAATTTCCGGCGTACTATCTCGGGCCATGGCACCCGTTTCGCCAACCGTTGCTCGCTGGGAGCTGGTGCTGCGTCTGCGCGAATTGCGCGAACAGCGCGGCTTCGATTCGGCCACCTTCGCCAAGCGGGTCGGCTTCACTCCGGCCAACTGGTCGCACGTCGAGAAGGGGCGGCGGGTGCTCACCACGAACACCATCGGCCCGGTACTCGAACTGCTCGAGGTGGACGCCGAGGAACGCAGCGAATTGCTGGCACTGCTCGAGGCGAGTAAGCAGCGCGGCTGGTGGGCAAAATCGTCCGCACTGATCGGTCCGGAACTGCAGCGGCTGTACGGCATGGAGTACGGGGCGCAGAGCATTCGCAGCTATGACAGTTTGGTTTTTCCGGGTCTGCTGCAGTGCGAGGATTACGCGCGGGCGCTCATCAGTGCCGATGTGATGATCCGCCCGGTTCAAGTCGAGCAACTGGTAGCCATCCGGATGCGGCGGCAGGAGCGGTTGCGCGGTAAGAGGCCGGTCGAGCTGACCGCGGTCATCGGTGAGGGCACGCTACTGCAGCAGACCGGTGGGCCGGAGGTGCTGCGCGGGCAGTTGGAGTATCTGGCGAAGTCGATCGAGCAGCTCGACAATATCGAGGTGCGCGTCATCCCGTTCGCGGCGCGGGCGGGGGCGGTGCTCGGCGGGTCCAGCTTCCACCTGATCGACTTCGCCGGTGAACAGCTGCCGACCTTCGCGTGGGCCGAGAGTGCGGTCTTCGGCGGTGCGGTGGACGATCCGGAACAGGTGCGCGATTTGAGCTTCGCTTACGTTCGCGCACTGGAACAGTCGTTGAATCGTGCAGCATCATTGGCCCTGATCAGCAGGTATGCACAAGTGTAAAATCCTGCCCATGGCCACCACCGCTACCCTCCGGTCGGTTTTTACCGACTGGTTCACGTCGAGTCGATCGAACAACGGCAATCAATGCGTCGAGGTCCGGTTCGATGGTGACGCGGTGCTCATCCGTGACAGCAAATACCGCCGCAACCCGGCCAACCGCCCCGCTGAAGAGCCCGTCATCACCGTCACCGCGAGCCTGTGGACCTCGTTCATCCACCTACTCAACCGCGGCCGATCGCATAACGAGCTGATCGCACACACTTGCGCCGATGGCAGTGCCACCCTGCGCCACGGCGATATCACCCTCTCCTACACCCCCGAAGAGTGGGATGCGTTCATTGCCGGCGCCCGCGACGGCGAATTCGATCGCATCATCCTGCCCGCCTGACCGTGCCACCCCGGCCGTGTGCGCGGCCGGGGCCTACCTCGGCGACGGCAGCCTTGACCCCAGCTCTGCATACTGGAGATCGTGACTTCCGATCTGAGCAGTCCCTCCGGTATCGACCTCTCCCACCTCGACCACGCGGTTCGCGTGCAGGACGATCTGTTCGTCCATGTCAACGGCGGGTGGCTGGATACCTATGAGATACCGGCGGATCGTGCGGTCGACGGCGCCTTCCGGACGCTGTACGACCAGGCGGAGCTGGATGTGCAGACGATCATCCGGCAGGCCGCGGACTCGGCGGCCGAGCACGGCAGCGACGCGCGCAAGATCGGTGATCTGTATTCGAGCTTCATGGACACCGATACGGTGGCCGCGCTGCGGCTGGCGCCCATCGCGGGGGAACTCACCGAGATCCACGAGGTCGCCGATCGCAGTGCCTTCGCCGCGCTGCTGGGTCGCTTGCAGCGCACCGGTATCGGCGGCGCGCTCGGCTTCTACGTCGATACCGACGACAAGAACTCCAACCGGTATCTGGTGCACGCCACCCAGTCCGGGATCGGGCTGCCCGACGAGTCCTACTACCGACAAGACGAATTCGCCGAGATCCGAAGCGAATACATCCGGCACATCGGCCGGATGTTCACCCTGGCCGCCGCCGAACCACAGATCGCCGCACTGCTGCCCGCCGACCTGGAAGCGGTCGGACAGCGGATCTTCGAATTGGAGCGCAAGCTCGCGGCCGGACACTGGGATGTGGTGCGGCGGCGCGACGCGGAGTTGAGCTACAACCTCACCACCTTCGACGCGCTGGTCGCCGAGCATCCGGAATTCGATTGGCATGCCTGGACTGCCGCACTCGCCGAGGGTATTTCGAAGTCCGGTCCGGACCTGTTCGCCGAAGTGGTTGTGCGCCAGCCGGACTATGTGCGCACCTTCGCTCAGACCTGGGCGGCCGAACCGCTCGCCGACTGGCAGGCGTGGGCGATGTGGCGGCTGTTGCGTTCGCGGGCCGCCTATCTCACCGATCCGATCGTCGAGGAGAATTTCGACTTCTACGGCCGCACCCTCACCGGGGCACAGGAGAACCGGGAACGCTGGAAGCGCGGTGTTTCGCTGGTGCAGGATCTGCTCGGTGAGGCGGTCGGCAAACTGTATGTCGCCGAACACTTTCCGCCGGAGGCAAAGGCGCGGATGGTCGAGCTGGTTGCCAACCTGCAGGAGGCGTACCGTCGCAATATCGCCGAGCTCGACTGGATGGGGCCGGATACCAGGGCGGCCGCGCTGGCCAAACTGGAGAAGTTCACCCCGAAGATCGGTTATCCGGACAAGTGGCGCGACTACTCCGCCATCGTCATCGTCCCATCCGATCTGGTCGGCAACTATCGACGCGGCTATGCCGCCGAACACGATCGTGATCTGAACAAGCTCGGCGGTCCGGTCGATCGTGCCGAATGGTTCATGACCCCGCAGACGGTGAACGCCTACTACAACCCGGGCATGAACGAAATCGTCTTCCCCGCGGCCATTCTGCAACCGCCGTTCTTCGATATGCACGCCGACGACGCGGCGAACTACGGCGGCATCGGTGCGGTGATCGGCCACGAGATCGGCCACGGTTTCGACGATCAGGGCGCCAAGTACGACGGCGACGGCAATATGGTCGACTGGTGGACCGATGCCGATCGCGCCGAATTCGGCAAGCGCACAAAGGCTTTGATCGACCAGTACAGCGTGCTCTCGCCCAAGGCGCTGTCCGACGAGCACACCGTCAACGGCGAATTCACCATCGGCGAGAACATCGGCGACCTCGGCGGGTTGTCCATTGCCCTGGCCGCCTACCGGATTTCGCTCGAAGGACAGCAGCCGCCGGTCATCGACGGTCTCACCGGTCTGCAGCGCGTCTTCTACGGTTGGGCGCAGGTATGGCGGACCAAAGCCCGCACCGAGGAGGCCATTCGCCGGCTGGCCACCGACCCGCACTCGCCGCCCGAGTTCCGCTGCAATGCCGTGGTTCGCAATATCGACAGCTTCCACGAGGCCTTCGATGTGCAGCCGGGTGACGAGCTTTATCTGGAACCCGTACAGCGCGTCAAGATCTGGTGAGTTGGCGGCGGATGCGAGGGCGCCGGCCGTCAGCGCAGGCGTTCCTCGGTTTCGCCGTCGAAGAAGAAGATCTCGTCGAGTTTCGGACGCAGCCGCAGGCGATCGCCGAGGGCCACTTGGAAGCGTCGGTCCACCCGAGCCACCACCTTGCCGGAGCGGCTGTTCCATTCCTCGGTGACGCCGTGGCTGTAGATGAAGGATTCGGCGCCGAGTTCCTCGAGCAGTTCGGCGGCCACGGCGAGGCTATCGTCGGACTCGGTGGTGGTCTCCCAGGACTCCGGACGGATGCCGATAATGACCCGCTCGCCGGTCGCGGTGCGGGGCAGGGGGATTCGCAGCTCGCCGAGGACCGCGGCGCCGTCGCGAACCGGGGCGTCGAGCAGATTCATACCGGGTGAGCCGATGAAGCCCGCGACGAAGGTATTGACCGGATCGTCGTAGAGGTCACGGGGTTTGGCGATCTGCTGGAGTTTCCCTTCGCGCAGCACCGCGACCCGATCGCCCATGGTCATGGCCTCGACCTGGTCGTGGGTGACATAGACGGTGGTGGTGCCGAGCCGCCGCTGCAGGGCCGCGATCTGCGAGCGGGTGCTGACCCGCAGTTTCGCATCCAGATTGGACAGCGGCTCGTCCATGCAGAAGACCTGGGGTCGGCGCACGATGGCGCGCCCCATTGCCACGCGCTGGCGTTGTCCGCCGGACAGATTCGCCGGTTTGCGGTCGAGCAGATGCTCGAGTTCGAGCATTATCGCCGCTTCCCGCACCCGAGCCGCGGTATCGGCTCTGTTCATGCCGGCATTGCGCAGTGCGAAGCCCATATTCTGCGCGACGGTCATATTCGGATACAGCGCGTAGCTCTGGAATACCATCGCCACATCGCGGGCGCGCGGCGGCAGTCCGGTGACGTCCTTACCACCGATCAGGATGCGACCCGTCGCAACGGATTCCAGTCCGGCCAGCATTCGGAGACTGGTCGATTTGCCACAACCCGATGGGCCGACGAGGACGATGAATTCCCCGTCGGCGATATCGAGTTCCAGGTTGTCGACGGCGGGCGTCGGCGCACCGGGATACTGATGCGTCACCCCGTCGAAGTGCACTGTTGCCACGGCGTCGATCTCCCTCTTCGTCGGTACTACTTCGGCAGCTTCGGCGTGATCTGCCGGTCGATAATGGCCTGCAGCTGACTGGCCACATTGGCGAACGCCGTTGCCGGATCGGCATTCTGCAGACCGATCTGCTCCAGTCCGGTGCCGATGATCTGGTCGCCGCCCGGCACGAACACCCGCGCGTAATCCTGCGATTTGGTGACCGCGAGCTGTTCGATGGCGACCTTCGAATTCGGATTCTTCGACAGGAAGTCGACCTCGCTCGGATCGGTCACCGCGGACTTGCGCACCGGCATGTACCCGGTCCCCTGCGAGAAGTACGCGGTATTCGCGGCATTGGTGATGAATTCGATGAACTCGAGCGCATTCGCCTTCCGCTGATCCGAGATCCGCGCCGGAATCGCCAGTCCGGCACCGCCGGTGGTGACGCCGGGGCCGTTGGGATGCGGCAGGAATGCGGTGCCGAATTCCAGTTTGCCCTCGGCATTCTTCTGGATGCCCTTCAGATCGCCGGTGGAGGCGATGGTGGAGGCGATGACGCCGGTGCCGAAGTCGACGGCGATCTGCGGTTTGATGCCGGCGTACTTCTTGGTGTGGATCATATCGCGCAGGAACTGGCCTGCCGCAATGGTTTTGGGGTCGGTGAACTTCAGCGTCCACTGATCGGAGTAGGAGCCGCCGAAGGTCCAGTTCGGCCCCTGGAAGGTCCAGGCCAGGTAGTTCTTGGCGTCACCCCAGCCGTGTGCGAGCTTGCCGTCGCCGACCACGGACTGGATCTTCGGGCCCCATTCGTCGAACTCCTGCCAACTCTGCGGGCCGCGGTCGGGCAGACCGGCCTTCGCCCAGACGCCCTTGTTGTAGTAGAACAGCGGCGTCGAGCGCGCGTACGGCAGCGCGTAGTGCTTACCGTTGAAGACGTAGTCGGCGGCCAGCGAATCGACATAGTCGTCGAGACGCACACCGGCAGCGGCGAAATGCGAATCGAGCGGTTCGATGGTGCCGTTGAGCGCGTAGTTGAACCACCAGACATCCGACAGCACAACGACATCGGGCAGCTCACCGCCGGATAACGCCGCATTGAACTTCTGCGACACCTCCTCGTAGTTCTTGCCCGCGTCGACCAGATTGACCTTCAGGTCCGGATGCTTCGCCTGGAACCGGTTGATCAGCTCGGCCTCGAGTTCCTTCGACGTGCCAGGGTGATTCGACCAGAAGGTAATGGTGTTCGCGTCACCGGATTGCTTGCCGCCACCGCCGCTGCCCGCACATGCGGTCAGCGCGGTACCCGCCGCAAGCGCACCGGCCATGCCGATGAATCCGCGCCGCGACAGTGCCGGGAAATGTGAAGTGGACACTGGTTCTCCTTTTCTCAGTATCGCGTAGCGATTCCGTGCGGGGTGGTGGTCGGGTGGCGGGTGGGCTTAACCCTTGACCGCACCCGAGGTGAGGCCCTTGATCATGTGGCGCTGCAGCAGCAGGAAGACGATGAGGATCGGCAGCATGGTCAGCAGCGTCCCCGCCATCACCGGTCCCCAGTTGGTGACGCTCGGATTCTCGGTGTTCTGCAAGAGGGTCAGGCCGACCGGCAGCGTGGCGACCCTGGTGTCGTCGGCCATCAGGAACGGCCAGAGGTATTCGTTCCACTCGTTGACCAGCGTGACCACCGCGAAGGCCACCATCGTCGGTCCGGACATCGGCAGCACCACCCTGGTGAGCAGGCGCCACCAGTTGGCACCATCCATCCGGGCCGCCTCGATTACCTCCGAGGGCAGCGAGAGGAAGTGATTGCGCATCAGGAAGGTGCCGAAGGCGACCCCGCAGAGCGGAATGATGATGCCCTGGAAGGTATTTCGCCAGCCCAACTGGGCGATCAGCGCATAATTGGAGATCACCGTGATCTGGTTGGGCACCATCAGCGCCGCGATGATCACCACGAATACCAGGGTCTTGCCCGGAAACCGCAAGAACACCAGGCCGTACGCGCTGAACACCCCGAGTACGAACTTCACCAGCGCGATGATTCCGGTGATGATCAGCGAATTTCGCAGGAAGGTCCAGAACGGCAGCGTGGTGGTGGCGTCCGCGTAGTTCGCCGGATGCCAACTGTGCGGCCAATACACCGCGGGCTGGGTGTAGATATCCGGACGCGCCTTGAACGAGGTGATGAAGATCCAGAACAGCGGAACACCGACGATGATCAGCACGCACACCATCGCGGCGTATCCGAGCCCGGTCACCGCGCGCTGTCGCCGCCGATACGAAAGGGTCTCCACTCGGTGTATATCGCGGCCTGCGCGGGTCGCTGCGTGGTTACGCAAGCTGCCTCCTCCGCGCCCGTCGCTACGGCCGGCGTGTTTCACTGCTCGCCCCGATCCATGATGCGCACCTGGACCAGCGTGACGACCAGCAGCACGAGGAACATGATGGTGGCGACTGTTGCGCCGTAACCGGCCCGGAAGTTGCGGAAGGACTCTTGGTAGACCTGGTAGACCATGGTCGTGGTGCCGGTGCCGAGCGGCCCGCCGCGGGTCATCACATTGATGATGTCGAAGACCTGCAGCGAGTTCAGCAGCACCGTGATGGACAGGAAGAATGTGGTCGGGCGCAGTTGCGGCAACAGCACTTTGGTGAAGGTGGTCCAGCGGCTCGCACCATCCATCTCGGCCGCCTCCATGAGATCGGCGCGGGTGCCCTGCAGTGCGGCCAGGTAGATGACGAAGGTGTAGCCGAGGTTCTTCCAGATATAGGTGACCGTCACCATGAACAGCGCCCAGTGCGGGTCCTGGTAGAAGTCCGGTACCCGGTCGACGCCGATGCGGTGCAGCACATCCTGGATCAGCCCGAAGCTGGGGTCGAAGATGAACTGGAAGGCCACGCCGATGGCGGCGCCGGAGATCACGAACGGCGCGAAAATGGCCGAGCGAACCACATTGCGGCCGAACAGCTTACGGTCCAGCAGCAGCGCCAGCGCGAGGCCGAGCATCATGCTGCCGACCACCGCGGCCACGGTGAAAACCACCGTATTGGTGACGATCTGCCAGGAGTCGTCGCGACTCCACCACTCCCGGTAGTTCGCGAACCCGATGTAGGTCACGAAGTTGTCCGAGATATTGAAGTCGGTGAACGAGAGCCGGATATTGTCGGCCAGCGGGCGGTAGACGAACAGTGTCAGCAGCACCAGATTCGGCCCGAGCAACACCAGGAACAGCGCGTAGTCCTGCCACGGCCGATTGCGCAGTCCGCGCCCGCTCGGTTGGGGCAGCACTCGTTCCGGCCTGGTTCGCACGGCCGAGACTCTACGGCGCGCAGCAAGCGGCCGGTTAACACCGAACGCCGATACGCTTAACTTCTCGCGCATGGGGCCAGTGAAACAAAAGCCGAACATTCCGACCGGACTTTTCGTCCATTTGGTCGTAATGTTCGGCTTTCGATTGCCCGTCGCTACGGGGCGGGAGCTACCTCAGTCGTTCCAGTCGCCATAGCCGTCGCGGGCGTTGAGGGTGCCGCCCTTGGTGTTCTGGACGATGACCGGGTCACCCTTCTTGGCATTCTCGAAGAACCACTTCGCGTTCTCGGTGCTGACGTTCAGGCAGCCGTGGCTGGCATTCGAAACACCTTGCTGCGCAACCGACCACGGGGCGGCGTGTACGAAGATGCCGCTGTTGGAAATCCGGGTGGCGTACTCGACCTCGACCTTGTAACCCTCGGGATCGGTGGTCGGCACACCGTAGGTGGAGGAATCCATGGTCATCTTGCGCAGCTGCTCGCCGACGAAGTAGGTGCCGTTCGGGGTCTCGTGCTTGGTCTTACCCATCGAGGTCGGCATGGTCATGATCTCCTCGCCGTTGCGAGTGATCGTGATGGTGTGGGTGTCGTCGTCGGCGGTGGTGATGAAGGCGTCACCGATCCGGTATGCGGTGCGGGTGCCGCCCGCCTCCACGGTCACATCGGTATCGGCCGGCCAGAACTCGTTCGGCCGCCAGCGCACCTGCTTGTCGCTGAACCAGTAGAAGTGACCGGGCGCCGAGTTCGAGGAGGTGATCTTGATGGCCTGCTCGGCGGTGGCGTGATCGGTCACCGGATCCTGGAAGTTGATGATGATCGGCTGCGCGACGCCGACGGTCTCGCCGTCGCCGGGGCTGATGCTCGGCGGGGCGAAGTTCGCCGTGACACCCGGATCGGTGGCGGTCGAGGTAGCGGAGCCGGTGCCCGGCAGTACCGGATCGGCCTGCGCCGGCGCGACGGCGCTGATGCCGAGCGTGGCGATCGCCGCCGACAATAGGATGCCCTGCCGGAGTCGGCGGGCTAGCGCTCCGCGACGAAGAGCAGTCGACGTCCCGGTGTACAAAGCGGCATGCATAGGTTTCTCGTCCAATCCATCTCTCGCCCACGCCGGTAGCGCGGCGAGATCTCTCATCGGTGTGGAGCTGCAGGGCGGTTCCACGAAGATCCTTCGTGGCTTCCGTGCAAACGCCACGGAAAAACGGCGCGGGGAACACGACGCACCCCACGGGTATTTATGACGCACCCGACCCTGGCGTCCTTCCTACCTTCCATTGGCGGTCCGAGGCCAGTGGCGTTTCGGATTGATTCGCGCCGACCGTTAAATGTGTCGAGCGCCACATATGCTGTTGCCGATCATCATCTTTCGTGAATGGGCCGGTCAGGTCGGTGAGCTTCGATGGCCGCAGACGGCCGTCAAGTCGGTCGACCGCGCAAGAGGTCAAACTACTTCGTGAGATAAATCACGCAATTACCTCGAATGGGATCGACCGATGCGGGCCCGTCGCGATGTTGTGTGGCACCGACAGCGGTGCCCGCCCGCGCGCGTACCGCGGCGGTAATCGCAGTCGCAGTCGCGCGAGAATGGTGGCGAGCACGACCCGCAGTTCGTAATCGGCCAGCGATGCCCCGACACATCGTCGATGGCCGCCGCCGAATGGCGCGAATTCGTGCGGTCGGTACTTGCGCTCGATGAACCGGTCGGGCCGGAACAGCGCCGGATCCGCCCACACCGCGGGGTCGGAATGCAGCAGCGGAACCGCGACGCCCATGATGTCGCCCGCCGCGAGCTCGACACCGCGCAGCGCGAACGGCGCGGTCAGCCTGCGCAGGACGATCGGCACGGCGGGATGCAGCCGCAGTGTTTCCTGGCACACCGCGTCCAGGAACGGCAGTCTGGCCAGCTCGAGTGGGGTGGCCTCGGGTCCGGCCGCGCGCAGTTCGGCGCGCAGGCGGCGCAGCGCCTCGGGTTCGCGATGCAGATGGAACAGCGCCCATACGAGACTGGTCGCGGTGGTCTCGTGTCCGGCGACCAGCAGGGTGCGGAGTTGCTCGCACAAATCGTCATCGGTGATCGAGGTACCGTCCTCGTAGCCGGTCGCGAGCAGTAGGCCGAGAATGTCGGCGCCGACCGAGCCACCGTCGGCGGCGGTCCGGCGCCGCGCGATATCGGTCAGGATCAGCTCGTCCAGCCGCTCGCGCGCGGCCATGAACCGATCCCACGGAGCCCGGCCGAAAAGCCCGTGGCGCAGCGCGGGCACCAACATCAGCGGTCCGGAGAAGGCGGTCAGGAATTTCGCGACCGCAGCCGTGTATTCGGCGCGGCGCTCGCGGCTGTCCACCCCGAATACCGCCTCCAGAATCACCCGCAGTGTGATCGCCCTGGCCGCCGCGCGCGAGTCGATGCGTGTACCCGGTATCCAGGCGGGCCGGGATTCGCCTGTGCTGCCGGATATTTCGGCAATAGTGGACTCTTGGATGAGTTCGCCGTAGGCACGGATCCGCGCACCGTGGAATGCGGGTGCGAGCAATGCCCGATCACGCCGGTGTCGTTCGCCCGCGGCCAGGATGAGCGAGGCGGAGCCGACCAGCGGTTCGATCGGATTCGGCCGCGGCGGTTCGAGCAGATCGATCGGCGCGCGGAAGAGTTCACGGGCACCGTCGGCCGTGCCGGTGAACAGCACCGCGCCGAAACCGGGAAACCGCACGTAGAACGGATCGCCCTCGCGTTCGCGTCGCCATCGGAAGTACCGCTCGAAATCGATGCCCGCCGCCAACGCGTGCGCCAGCACCATTCTCGGCGGGCGCGGCATCGAAGGCGCGGCGTCCAGCGCCGTTTCCTCCGATGCACCCGCCTGCTCCATATCTATAGTTACGAACTCACGGTGGTCCCGGTTCGACCGGCCCCTTCGGGCGCACTTTGCGCGCCGTCGTGCTGGCGAGGGCGGCCAAGCGCGCGAGCCGTGCGTCCCCGAGCGCGGTCACCGCATTGCCGAGTCGGTTGGTGACGAAGGCGATCGACATGCCGAGTTCGGGATCGGCATAGGCACCCGAACCGCCGAGTCCGTAGTGACCGAAGGCATTTCGCGGCTGTTGCTTGGACATCACCACCGGACGGTGATAGCCGAGAGTGAATTTCAGCGGCACCCCGAGCACATAGTCGCGGCTGTCGGCCCGCTGGGTTTCATTGATGATCGCGATGGTCTCCGGTCGCAGGAACTGCGCCGCCTCGATGCCATGGCCACCGCGTTCGGCGTCCAGCGCCTCGACCCGACCGCCATTCGCCAGGGCTCCATACATTCTGCCCAGTGCGCGCGCCGAGAAGACACCGTTCCAGCCCGGCATCACCGCATCGTGTACGCGCGGATCGCGGACGAGTTCGTCGAAACTCTCCGGCATACCCGCCTCGGCGAGTCCGCGCACCGGGCGCACCCAGGACAGCACCGATGACGCGGTATTCCAGCGGATTCCGGGTGGGTTCAGATGCGGAAAGATCTTGGCGATCCGATAGCGCTCGGATTCCGGTACCCGGAACCAGAATTCGTCGTAGCCGAGTGGTTCCGCGATCTCGCGGCGCACCACATCAATGAACGGATCACCGGTGACGCGCTGCACGATCTCGGCCACCAGCCAGCCGAAGGTGATCGCGTGATAGCCCGATGTGCGGATGCGCCGCGGGTCGGCCGGACTTTCGGCCAGCGCCCTGACCACGGCGTCGTAGTCGAGGATGCCCTCCCGTCCAGGGACCAGGCCGCGTACCCTATGCAGTCCGGCACGGTGGGAGAGCACATCGCGCACCGTGATCTCGGCTTTGCCGTGTGCGCCGAATTCCGGCCAGTAGGTGGCGACCGGTGCGTCGTATTCGATCAGCCCACGCTCGGCCAGCCGGTGCACCACGGTCGCGGCGACGCCCTTGCCGGTGGAGAAGGTGAGCGCCACATTGTCGCCCTCCCAGCGGCGATCCTTGGCCGCCCAGCCCGCCCAGATATCGACGACGGGTCGGCCGTCGAGATAGATCGACAAGGCGCCGCCACCGCGCGTCGGCTGGGTGAACATGTGGAAGAAGTGGTCCGCGAGACGGACGAACCTCGGATCGACGAGCATTTCCCGTGGCGCCGCTGGCCACCGGTCCGGTGCGGGGAAGGCAGAAACCACGGGGCATACCTCCTGCTGGCTGGCTGGGGGCGAATTCTCAGCCTAACGCGGATCGCGGCGTTTGCCAGCGTCCGAAAGGCGTGGTCAGACACGTCGCGCCGGTGGCGGAATTCCACGCGAAGGCCGCCGTGCCGAGGCAGATCACCGCGCTGTCGGCGGTCGCGACCTGTGCGCGCGAGCCGTCGAAGGCGATCGACACCGCGAACAGCGGGGTGGGCGGGCTCGGTTGGTCGGTTTCGGAATCGGTTGTCGCAGCGGCGATCGAGGTCTGCGCGATGGCGTCGGCGCCGTAGCCGAGCGCGATCGGAATTCCGCCGACCCCGTCGCTGGCACCGACACCGCCCGCCGCACCGACGCCGAGTGCGGTGGCACCCAGGCGAGCACGGGCGTAGCCGACGCCGTCGTATCCGGCCGCCCAGGCCCGTCCAGGGGTTTCGGTCGCGGCCCGGCACGCAGTGCTCCCATCGATGACGGTGACGTCCGTGCCGCCGTCGGAGGCACAATGCGCATCGGTTGCCAAGGCAGTTGCGGGGAGGATCAGCGCGGTGCCGAATATGGCGGCGATGCAGGTGATTGCGCTGATCAGCTTCATGGATGAACTCCTTTCACACTGGCACCTCACCATACCCAGATCGGTTGCTGGCAAGCCGATTCCACTCGCGAGCGGTGGCGTCGCAGTGCGCGAACCAACACTTCGGCAGGCACTGCGCTGGTGTGATGCGGGTGCTGTCGACTCGACGCACCAGCGCTCGGTGGTGTATGCATGGCGTGGTATTTCACGCATTGCTAGGTCACTTCGGATTCCGACCGGGGGTATGAGTTCGGAGCGTTACAGCCGGGAGGACTGTAAGTGTCTCGTCAACTGATCTCGGGTCGGCTCGCGACGGCGGTCGTCGCCGCGGTCGCGGTCGTCGCCGCGCTCTCGCTAGCGGGCTGCGGCAATAAAATCAGCGGCAACGCCCAGCCCGCCATAGGTAACGGGACCATCGATGCGGTCTCGTCCACCAATACGCCGAAAACCTCAGGGGCCAGGCCCACTTCGGGGCGGCCGACGACCAGCGCCCGTCCGACCTCGGGGAAGCCGACCACCACCACGTCGGCGACCAAAGGTGGCACTACCGACTTCCAGGCCAACGTCGGTGACTGTGTGACGCTCGGTGGCACCACCGACAACGCCACCATCGCCAAGGCCTCCTGCGGCAGCCGGGCCTCGAACTACAAGGTGATCGGCAAGGCGGCGACCAGTTCGCAGTGCGTCGCCGATCGCGACTCCGCCTACTTCGAAACCCTCAACGGCGCGCAGCAGGGCGCGATCTGCCTCGACATCGACTGGGTCGTCGGTGGCTGCATGGATATCGGCGGCGAGGATCCCAAGCGCATCGATTGCACCGAGCGCGTCAGCCAGGGCGTGAAGGTGACCAATATCCAGCAGGGTGCGGACGACGCCAGCGTCTGCGGCAGCAGCAGCGGCTTCGAATACCCGACCCGCCACTTCGTGGTCTGCGTCCAGAATCTCTGACCGCCACGAAAACCGGCCGGCAGCGGTTACGTTGGGGCGGTGAGCGCTGATCTACCCCGGCTGGGTTCGGCCACCGGCCGCTGGATTCTGCTGGCCACCATCCTCGGTTCGTCGGTGGCCTCGCTGGATGCCACCGTCGTCAATATCGCGCTGCCGCGCATCGGTGAATCCCTCGACACCGACGTCGCGGGCCTACAGTGGACGCTCAACGGCTACACACTGACCCTGGCCTCGTTCATCCTGCTCGGCGGCTCGCTCGGCGATCGTCTCGGCCGCCGCAAGGTGTTCGTCTGGGGCGTCATCGGTTTCGCGCTGGCCTCGGTGCTGTGCGGTGCCGCGGTGAATATCGAGATGCTTGTTGTCGCCCGGATCCTGCAGGGTGTGGCGGGTGCGCTGCTCACCCCCGGCAGCCTGGCCCTGATCTCCTCATCCATCGATCAGCGCGATCAGGGTGCGGCGATCGGCCTGTGGTCCGGTTTCGGCGGTGTCGCGGGCGCACTCGGCCCGTTCCTCGGCGGCTGGCTGATCGAGTTGGCCGGCTGGCAATCCATTTTCCTCATCAATGTGCCGCTCGCCGCGGTCGTCGTACTCGTCACGCTGCGACATGTGCCGGAGAGCCACGATCCGAATGCCTCGGCGCGCCTGGATGTTCCGGGTGCGGCGGTGGTCGCGGTGGCCCTCGGCGCGCTCACCTTCGGTCTGATCGATGCGATGCCACTGCTGGTGGTCGTCGGTCTGCTGCTGCTCACGGTCTTCGTGGTGATCGAAATGCGCAGCGATCATCCGCTGGTGCCGCCGTCGCTGTTCGCGTCACGGGTCTTCACCGCCGCCAATCTGGTTACCCTCGCGGTCTACGCCGCACTCGGCGGTGTCTTCTTCCTCTTGGTGATGCAGCTGCAACTGGTGGCGAAGTACACGCCGCTCATGTCGGGCGTGGCCACTGTTCCGGTCACATTGATCATGCTGTCGCTCTCGGCGCCCGCGGGTCGTTGGGCGCAGGTGCATGGTGCGCGCATTCCGATGACGGTCGGTCCGCTCCTCGCCGCGCTCGGCCTGATATTGCTGCTGCGCATCGGACCCGACACCACCTATCTGACCGATGTCCTGCCGGGCGTGCTGGTCTTCGGCCTCGGCCTGTCGGTACTGGTCGCCCCGCTCACCGGCGCGGTACTCGGTGCGGTGCCCGCCAGTGAGGCCGGTATCGCCTCCGGGGTGAACAATGCCGTCGCCCGTACCGCCCAGCTGCTGGCCGTCGCGGCGCTGCCCGGCCTCGCCGGAATCTCCGGATCGCTCAGCGACCCAGTGGAATTCGACCGCGGCTTCGGCGTCGCGATATGGATCTGCGTGGGCCTGCTGGTGACCGGTGCACTGATCGCCGCGGTACTGCTGCGCGTGCCGCGCCACGCGGCGAGGCTGGACAACGTCGACTGCATGCCGCAGTGCGGAATGACGGGTCCGGCGCTGGCTCCGCTCCATAAAACAGAATGAGCGGGTCGTCCGACCCGCTCATTCGGTATTCGACTGATCCCGGCTAGATCGGGTTGAAGCCCGCTCCCACGCCGCCACGGGCATTGATATCGCCCATGATCGAGCTCATATTGGTGCCGACCTCGGGTCCGAAGCAGGCGATGGCGAGGTAGGCGTTCACCATGCCGACCAGCGTGGTGCCGACGACGACCGGTGCCCCGGAGTCGCCCTCCACCACGCACATCTGCGACCAGGTCTCCATATTCGTGCCGAAGATATCGCCGTAGGCGAGGCCGCAGGTGTTGCCGGTGGTGCGGCCCTCCTTGCAGACGATCATCGGGAACTGGGCCGGGGCGCCGATCCCGGTGATGGTGAGATTGCCGATCCGGTTGACCGGGACGATCTTGGCCGGGTCGAACTGGATGATGGCGTAGTCCAGATCATGGTTGGAGTAGGCGAACCGGCCGATCACGCCTGCGCCGCGATCGCTCTCGGCGTACACCTGAGCGCCCGCGTCGCCGCAGTGTCCCGCGGTCAGGCCGATCAGCCGGCCGGCACCGTCGTAACCGACCGTGGTGACGGTGCATTCGAACTGATTATCGATAATGATTCCCGACCCACCGCCGATTACGGGCGGTCCCGGCGCGGCGTCCGCGGTCCCGGCCCCCGTCGCGACCAGCGCCGCACCAAGAGCTACGGCGAAGGCGGCGTTGGCCACCTTGGCGAGTTTGCTGAACATGTCCCTCCAGACGTCGGAAGTCCGCACGATATCAATGTGTCGCACCCATCGTGTCAGTATTCGGCTCCGGGCGCGTCCCATACCCCGCAGCGATCGCTTGCGGGTCGCTCGAAAGGGGTGGTCCTCCCGATGGCGAACGCATCGGCGGGGACCGCACTTTTCGACATTTCAGATGCAGCGTCTCATTTTCTCGCAATAGCAAAAGTCTATTACCGCAATCGTTGCAAAGCGGTCGATTGTGTTTCGGTTGTATGTTGATCGGTACCGCGGAGGTCATTCGAATCGCACGCATATTTTGCATGAATATTATCCGCAAAAATAGCCGAGCGGGCCATATTCGATGCTGATCGGAGCAGGTGATCTGTAACTTGCGCTAGAGGTATCGCCGTTAACTTTGGGACTCGTCCCAAGTGTCGCACCACTGCTCATAGCGTTTTCTGCACAGCGGCTCCAATCTATGACTGCAATCACACGGTGATGGTGTGTTCTGCACTACTCCGTAGTAAGGTGCCTCAAGCAAACAAGTCGTCGGGGTTTGGTTACCGGCGTCGAGAGGGGTTAGCCAGTGCAGTCGACCAAGAGTCCACCAGCGCAGTCACGGATGAGTGACGCGGTCGATTGGACGAAGGCCTACTGGGAAGACCATCCGAAGCGTTCGTTGGAGACATTCGGTAGACAGATCACGATGGGGTTCGCGGCGGTCGCGGAGTTGTTCATCGCGATATTCCGACGCCGCTTTCCCTATCGTGAGTTCATCCGCCAGTGCGCGTTCATGTCCAGTGTCGCGGCGGCGCCGACGCTGCTGGTCGCCATCCCGATCGGCGTGATCGTTTCGATCCAGGTCGGCGCGGTCGCCACCCAGGTCGGTGCGACCTCGTTCATCGGCGCTGCGAACGGTCTCGGCATTATTCAGCAGGGTGCGCCGCTGGTCACCTCGCTGATGATCGCGGGCGCGGTCGGTTCGGCGATCACCGCCGATCTCGGTTCGCGCACCATCCGCGAAGAGATCGATGCGATGCGGGTGATGGGTGTGGATCCGCTGCGTCGCCTGGTCGCGCCCCGGCTCGGCGCGGCCATGCTGGTCAGCGTACTGCTCTGCGGCTTCGTCGTATTCGTCGGATTTTTGACTGGCTACATTTTCAATATTTTCGCGCAGAACGGCACCCCGGGTTCCTATGTCGGCACCTTCTCCTCGTTCGCCGTTACCATCGATCTCCTTGTCGCACTGGTGAAATCGTTGATCTTCGGGCTGCTCGCGGCGATTATCGCCTGTGATACCGGACTCAATACCCGGGGCGGGCCGGGCGGAGTCGCCAACTCGGTGAACTCCGCGGTGGTCAGTTCCGCCATCATGTTGTTCGGCGTGAACTTGATCATCACCCAGATCTACAACGTTCTCCTCCCCCCACAGGTGGTCTGAGCCGGTGTCATCAACCTATGTACCGCCGCTGCTGCGGCCACTTCAGCAAATAAAGAAGTCCGCGCAGGCCCCGGTGGATATGGTTGCGCGCCTGGGCCACCAGGTGTTCTTCTTCCTTCGGTCGGTGGGCTCGATCCCGTTGGCGCTGCGGCACTATCCGAAGGAAGTCTGGCGGCTGCTCTCGGATGTCACCTGGGGCAACGGCAGCCTGGTCGTCGGTGGCGGCACCATCGGCGTCATTCTCATCCTCAGTGCGTTCGGCGGGATGACGGTCGGCATCCAGGGCTACACCTCGCTGAATCTGCTCGGCCTCAGCCCGATCACCGGTGCCATCTCGGCGTTTGCCACCACCAGGGAGTTGGGCCCGCTGCTCGCGGCACTCGCGTTCGCGGCCCAGGCCGGCTGCCGATTCACCGCTCAGCTCGGTGCGATGCGGATCTCCGAGGAGATCGACGCGCTCGAGTCCATCGCGATCCGGCCGCTGCCATATCTGGTGAGCACCCGGATGTTCGCGGCGATGATCGCCATCATCCCGCTCTACTGCCTTGGCCTGGCCATGGCCTACCTTTCGTGCTCGCTCACGGTGCAGTTGATCGGCAACACGCCCAGCGGTACCTACGCGCACTACTTCTATCAGTTCCTGATTCCGGGGGATGTGCTCTACTCGCTGCTCAAGGCGATGGTGTTCGTCGCGATCACCACGTTCATCCAGTGCTACTACGGGTTCTTCGCCTCGGGTGGTCCGGAGGGCGTGGGTGTCGCGGCCGGTCGGGCGATCAAGATGTGCATCATCATCGTGGTATTCGCTGACCTGTTCATGACATTGGCGATCTGGGGCGTCAATCCCGGCATCCGGATCTCGGGGTAGGACGAGATGATCATCGATCCCAGTGGGCGTGGGCCCACCATGCGACAACTGCTGGTCGCCGGCGTATGCGGACTCGTCGTCTTCGCGCTGATCCTCGGCTTTCTGATGGCGAGATACCAAGGCTATTTCGTGCCCAAGGTGCATGTTGTCGCCGATGTGGGCGACACCGGTGACGGGCTGCCCAGCGAGGCCGACGTGAAGTTCCGCGGCGTGCTGGTCGGCGTGGTCAAAGATGTCGCGGTCGTCGAAAAGGGCGCGCGGCAGAAGGTGAAGATCGACCTGAAACCGGAATTCGCCGGCGATATCCCGTCGAATGTGACCGCCCGGGTGGTGCCGAGCAACCTGTTCGCCGTCACCTCGGTGGAATTGGTCTTCAACGGTCCCGCGGACAAGTACCTGCACGAGGGCTCGATCATCGAGCAGGACCAGAGCCAGGGCACCATCGCGCTGCAGGACACCCTCACCAACGTGCGGAATATCCTCACCAAGATCGACCCGGTGCAGTTCGGTCGGGTGCTCGGCACACTCTCCCAGGCGCTGGACGGCAGCGGCCGGATGCCAGGCTCCACCATCGAGCGGCTGGACCGGTGGCTCACCTCGGTGGACGAGTCCATCCCGAATCTCGGTGTGCTGCTCGATGATTTCGCGGCCTCGGCCCGCGCGCTCAACCAGTCCGCGCCCGAATTGCTCGATGTGCTCCGCAGTTCGGTGCAGACCGCGCAGACCATCGCCGACCACCGGTCCGCGCTGGTCGCATTGATCAGCGGGACGGCGGGCACGGTGGATACGGTCAACGCACTGTTCGCCCGCAACGGCGATATCGGTAAGCAGATCACGGCGGGGACCAGCGATATGTTCGGCGCCCTCGCCGCGGACGCGAATTCGATCCCGGACACCATTGCCTCGCTGAACAACTCGCTGCGCAAGTTGAGTACCACCTTCCATTGGGGTCCGCAGCGGCAGATGGTCTGGAATGCCGGTGCGACACTCACCCCGTACCGGCCGTACGAACAGGCCGACTGCCCGCGCTACGGCAACCTGGCCGGCCCGAGCTGTGCCACCGCACCGGTGGTCTCCGATCCCGGCTATCTGCCGGACTCGATGAAGCCGCGTTCGCTGGAAACGGCGCAGGGTTTGGCGAAACTGCCACTGCCCGCGGGCTTCCCGGAGATTCCCGGTCTGACCACACCGGGTGACCCGCTTGCGCCGAGCTCGGCCGAGCCGAAGCCGGCCAGCCCGTTCGCGGGTACGCCGCTGGAGGGGTTGTTCCCGAATCCGGCGCCGCCCGCGCCGAATGCGCAACCCTCCGCCGACCAGCCCGCGGCCCCGGCCGTGCCCGCCCAACCGGCGAGTGCGCCCGTAACCGCCGGTCCGATTTCGTACGAAGGAGATGCCGCGATCGTGGCGCTGCTCGGTCGTCGGCCGACGGCGGCCGAATATCTACTGCTCGGGTCGGCGATGCGCGGGGGCACCCTGCAGGTCGGAGGTGCCGCCGAATGAGCATTCGTAAACCACTCATCGGCTTCGGTCTCTTCGCGATCGTCTCGATCCTGGTCACCGTCGTTGTCTGGAATACGTTGGCGCGGATCGTGGAGGGTGATACCAACACCTATACCGCGACCTTCAGCGATGTGCTCGGCCTACGCGAGGGCGATGACGTCCGGATGGCGGGGGTGCGGGTCGGCAAGGTCGAAAAGATCGAACTCACCCGTGATTCCAAGACCAAGAAGTCCGTCGCCAATGTGACATTCATCGTGCAGCGCAACCAGACGGTGTACGACGACACCAAGGCGCTGGTGCGCTACCAGAACCTGATCGGCCAGCGCTATGTCGCGCTGGCCCCGGGCAAGGCGGCGAGCCCGGCGGCGTTGAAGAACAAGGCCACCATTCCGCTCGAGCGCACCGAACCGTCCTTCGACGTGTCCGCACTGCTCAACGGATTCCAGCCGCTGTTCCAGGTGTTGCAGCCCGAACAGGTGAACCGGCTCTCGGAGACCTTCATCCAGGCATTGCAGGGTGACAGTGTTTCGCTGAGCTCGTTCATCACCCAGGCCGCGACCCTGGCCACGGATTTCCAGCGCAGGGACGCGATTCTCAGCGATGTGATCACCAACCTCAGTGGCGTGATGTCCGGGTTGGCCAAGCGAGGTGATGAATTGGAGACCCTGGTTACCCAGACCCGGGCACTGATCGGCGGCCTGTACGACCAGGGCCAGTCGCTGCAAGCGTCCACGGTGCAGATCGCGGATGCGACCAGCGGTCTGGTCGACATGATGGGCAAGATCCAGCCGAAGCTGGCCACCGCACAGGATTCGACCAGCGCCGCGCTGACGCTGTTGATCGCCAACGGCGCCAAACTCGATCAAGCGGCGATCGACCTGCCCGCCGCACTGGCCGCCCTCGGCAAGTTCACCCAGGACGGCGCCTACGCCAACGCGTACTTCTGCAAGCTGGACGTCTCGCTGTACAACATCCTGCTGCCGCGCGGTCTGCTCCCCCAGATCGGTGGCAATGGACAGTCGGCGGTGTGCCGCCCATGATGACCAAGATCAAGGACAGGTTCAACAGCAACCGGTACTTCTGGTTGGGTGTGATCGGCGGCGTCCTCGTCATCGCTCTGCTGATCGGCTCGAGCGCGTACAAGCTGCTCGGCGTCGGCGAGCAGACGGTCAAGGCTGAGTTCGTGCAGACCGCCGGGGTCAAGGTCGGCGACAAGGTCAATGTGGCCGGCGTCCCGAGTGGCCATGTGGCCGGTGCGAAGTTGGAGAACGGGCATATCCTGCTCACCCTCAGCGTCGATAACGATGTCAAGCTCGGCCCCGATGCCAGGGCCTCGATCAAGATGGCGACGCTGCTCGGCGCCCGCTATGTCGATCTGGACCCGGGCGATGGGTCGGGGCTGAAGGACAGCCGAATTCCGTTGTCCAACACCTCGGTTCCGTACAACCTGGCCGATGTGGTCGAGTACGGCACCCCGAAGTTCGAGGCGCTCGACACCAAACAATTGGCCACCTCGCTCGATGTGATCAATAAGCAGTTGGGCGACTCGCCCGCGCTGACGGCGCAGGCGCTGGACAGCGTCGGCGCGCTGGCAAAGGTGATGGATTCGCGCAAGGCGGAGGTCGACAGCCTGCTCAAGGATCTCGACCGGGTCACCAGGATTCTCGGCGACAACCGCAACAGCGTGCTGCTCGTGATCACCCAGGGCGAGGCCATCGCCAACCGGGTGATGGAACGCCAGAGCCTGCTGCGGCAGTTGCTCGACAATGTGTCGACGCTGAGCCGTCAGCTGCAGGAGATCGGCGCGGCCAATAACAATCAGCTCGGCCCGACCATCGTGCAGTTGAACACCATGGCGGAGGGCCTGCAGAAGAACAAGGACAACCTCGACCGGATGCTGCAGATCATGCCGGTGTCGGTGCGCACCTTCAACAACGCGTTCGGTAATGGTCCCTACGGTGAGGTCGGCATCCCCTGGCTCTTCCCAGACAACTGGTTGTGCTTCGCCCACATGATCGAGGGGTGCCGGGGATGAAACTGACCCGAATCAACCTGCGGCGCTTGGCCAAACCACTGATGATCAGTGTCGCGGCCCTGGCCGTCGGCAGTTGCTCGCTGGTGCCGAGTTCGGTGAACAGCGCACTGGGCAACACGATGACGATCACCGCGGACTTCGAGAATATCGCGGGTGTCTTCGAGGGCAATCCGGTCACGGTGCTCGGCCTGCAGGTCGGCAAGATCGATAAGATCATTCCCAAGGGCACCCTGGTCGAGGTGCACATGACGATCGATAAGGACGTCAAGATCCCGAAAGATGCGATGGCAGCGATCGTTTCGCCGTCCATCGTGACCGACCGGCACGTCGAACTCACCCCGGTGTACACCCAGGGCGAGGCCATGTCCGATGGTGCCCATCTGCCGAAGGCGAAGACCAAGACGCCGGTCGAGTTGGACACGATGCTCAAGACCATCGATCAGTTCGCCGCGGCGCTCAAGCCGGAACCGGGTACCGAGGGGATAGGTCCGCTGTCGGGTCGGGTGCTCTATCCGATGTTGAACGGCAACGGCGAGAAGATGCGCGACACCCTCAATGCGCTCTCCGGTGCGTTGAAGGTCGGTGTAGACAATAAGGACGCGGTCTCCAGCATCATCATCAAGTTGAACGAACTGACCACCATGCTGGCCGAAAACGACCAGTCCGTACGTGATTTCAGCCATCGGATGACGCAGCTCAGCGGGCTGCTCAGCGATCAAGCCCCCGGTCTGGAGGCCACGCTGCGGCAGCTCAACGACTTCCTGGCCAACACCAGTTCGGTCTTCGTGCAGTACCAGGATCAGCTGGGCAGTTCGCTCGAGGGGCTGACCAAGGTGACCGATCAGTTGCGCGCCAACGCCCGGGGCCTCACCGAGGTCGTCGACATCGTGCCGCTGCTCATGCAGAACCTGGACCGGTCGATGAACCGGGAGTTGGGATATGTCCGGCTGCACGGCAACCTGCCGACCTTCCTCAACGGAGAACTGCTGAGCGTGTTCTGTGAACGGATTCAAATGCGCTCGGACGGTTGCCGTACCGGCAAACTGGAGGACCTCGGTCCGGACCTTGGTGTTACGGCGGCACTGCTGGGGATGACCAAATGAGCGACCGGTTCACAGGCAAAGCCCGCCGCGCGGTGATCGCGCTGGCCTTGGCATCCGGGGTGGCCATCACCTCGGGCTGTGGTCTCACGGTGGAGAACCTGCCGCTGCCCAAACCGGGCACGGCCGGTGAAACCTACACCCTGCACGCGAAATTCGAGAACGCGCTGAACCTGCCGGATCAGGCGAAGGTGAAGATCGGTGGCTCCGATATCGGCGTGGTCTCGAATATCCAGACCAAGAACTTCGAGGCGATTGTCGATCTGAAGATCAGCAAGGACATCGAGCTTCCGGTCGGCAGCACGGCCGAACTGCGGCAAGCCACCCCACTAGGCGACGTGTTCATCGCGGTGTCGAAGGTCAAGGCGGATCCCGGCGCGCCGATGCTGCACGACGGCGACACCCTCGGTTTGGACAAGACCTCGGCGGGCGCCACCGTCGAGGAGCTGCTGATCTCGGTATCCATGTTGTTCAACGGGGGTGGCGTCGCCGCGCTCACCAAGCTCACCTCGGAGCTGGACTCGATCGTCGGCGGCCGCGGTGATCAGATTGCGCATCTGATCAACGAAATGACCGGCGTGGTAGGCAGTTTGAACGACAACAGCGCGCGCGTGGACAGCGTGCTCGCCCAGTTCGGCTCGCTGGCCAACACCATCGAGGGCCGGCATTCGGAATTGGGTCAGGTCGCCGATACCCTGCCGCAGATGATCGGCGCCGTGGCGGAGAACAACCGGGCCATCGGCGATCTGCTGCAGAAGATTTCGGTGACCAGCGCGGCGCTCGGCGACTACGCCAACACCTCCAGCGACCAGCTGAGCGATCTACTCGACAATGTGCACAAGCTGATGAACGCCCTGTCGCAGACCGAGCAGAACTTCGGTCCGGCCTTGGATGCGCTGCGCGAAATACGCGGCCCGATCGATGCGTCCTTCCGTGGTAACAGCCTCGCCGTCTACGCCACCATCACCAATATCCACAACTTCAGCTTGTTGTCGGATCCGGCGCAGGGCAAGTTCTTCGACGGACGTGATCTCAGCGATCTCGCGGGCAGCCTGATCACCGTCCTGCAGGCCATTCAGGGACGACTGCAGGGGGGACACCGATGAGCTGGCTCGGCAAACTGATGCAGCGCAAAATGCTGTTGTCCACCATCGGCCTGGTGCTGGTGTTCATCCTGGGTGCCAGCTATCTGCTGGTGAGTGTCATGCGGGTGAATCCGCTGAAATCGACCTACGCCGTCACGGTGCATCTGAACCGCTCCGGCGGTCTGCAGCCCGGCAACGATGTCACACTGCGCGGTTTCCGCGTCGGCAAGGTGACCTCGATCGAATTGATCGACCGCGGACAGTCGATCGCCGCGAAGGCCGATATCGACTCGAAGTACAAGATTCCGGCCGATACCAAGATTTCGGTGGGTGCGCTCTCCGGCGCCGGCGAGCAGTACATCGACTTCCGCCCGAATACCGAGCAGGCACCGTTCCTGAAGGACGGTTCGGTCATCCAGTTCGATGCGGAGAAGATCAAGACCCCGACCCCGATCTGGTCGGTGCTCGACAACTCCAGCGCGCTGATCTCCCAGATCGATCCGGATAAGTTCAGCGTCATCCTGGCCAATCTGGACACCGCGCTGAGCGGTGGCCCGGATCAGTTGCGCGGCTTGGTCAATGGCGTCAGCCTGGCCATGGCCGGATTCGATAATCTGCTCCCGCAAACCCAGAACCTGATCACCAACCTGCGTACCATCGCGAACACCACCTCGAACGCGCAGCCCGATCTCGGGACGCTGACCCGCAATTCGGGTGAGTTGTTCGATCAGTTCAACAATGCCAACGCCGAATTGCAGGCAATCCTGGAGAAGGCGCCGGGACAGCTGACCAGCCTCGGCGCGGTTCTGGACAAGACGGCCGATCCGATCACGAGTGTGGCGGCCAACTTCGCGGCGATGACCAGGGCCGCGCAGCTGCGGATTCCGGCGCTGCAGGCGCTGTTCCCCTCGCTGAACCTCGGGTTGTCCGCCGCTGGTGTACCGGCACACGATAACGAGTTCCATGCTGTCGCGGATATCTGGGTTCGACCGATCTGCCAGTACAAGCACACCCCGATCCGCAATGAAGTCGTCCAGGACGGTTCGGTGCCGAAGTGGAACTACTGTGAGAATCCGCCGCCCGGACTGCAGGTTCGCGGTTCGGCGAATGCGCCGCGGCCGAATGTGCCGGATAACGGCGCGCAGATGCCGCCGGGAGCGGATCCGAATGAAATGACCCCGCCGCCGCTGCGGTGAATAGCCACAGCGATACTCGCCTCAGAGTGCGAACGGTTCGTCCGATGCGGACCGACAAAAGTCCATATCGGTGCGCTCGGGTGCGCCGGGAAAGTGCAGGATTGTATCGATGTCCACTGATGAAGTCGGCGCCGAGAAGCAGGACTCGGGTGCCGAGGAAGCCGAAGCCAAGAAAGCCGACGCCGCGGTCGACGCGTCCGCCGCGGACAAGGCGGTCGAGATCGGGAAGTCGGGCGATGGGGTAGCCGCTGCTCCGCAAGCTGCCGCGCCCGAGCCGGCCACGGACAAGCTGGCCGAAGGCGCGCCGCAACCCGTCGCCCCAAGCGGCGCCAAGAGCGGCGCGCTGGTCCCGATCATCGCGGCGTTCGTCGCCGGTGTGCTGCTCGTCGCGGCGGTGACGGCCGTGGTGGTGTTCTACCGGCAGGCAAGTAATCGCGGCGGTGAGTTGGACGCGCACGCCGCCGCCACCGCGGCCGCGTGCGAATACGGCAAGCTGATCTCCACCTACGATCCGCAGACCATCGACGACTACCTGAAGAAGGTGGATGCCGCGTCGACCGGTGACTGGAAGGATCAGTTCGCCAAGCTCGGCCAGGACCTCAAGGGTGTCGTCATCGACGCCAAGGCCACCTCGTCCACCTACGACATGCAGTGCGGCTTCCAGTCCGGCGATACCGAGAGCGCGAATGTGCTGGTAGTGATCGGTCAGACCACCACCAATGTGAATATCGCCGCCGCGAATAAGCCGCCGAGCAAGGTGGAGCTCGTGGTTGTGGCCGGTCTGAAGAAGGTCGACGACAAGTGGCTGGTCGACAAGTTCGATCTGCCCATCCTGAAGCAGATGGGCAACTGATCGGGTTACCAGACCGCGCCTGATGTCCGAATAGCTGCAGGGCTGCCTCCGGGCGGGTGGGAAAGTCACCACCCGCCCGGAGGTCTTTCCGGCGGTCTTGCACCCGGTCGCACCCGGCGGACTCAGAACAAGGTCAATGTCTGAGGCGCTGGCGCGACCGGCTTCCCCGCTGACCGCGGCCGGGCGGATTTTGTGGTCTTATCAGCGGAGTCCTCGAGTTTCGGCTGCAGCTCGGGGAGTTCCGCGGTCGGGATCTCACCGGCAGCCGCGGAGGCCGCGGCCTGTCTGGCCGCCTCGCCCGCGAGGGTATCGGCCATTTCATTGAAGTAATTGCCGACATGGCCACGCACCCAACGGAACCGAACCGGTCCCGGCCGGGAGGCGATGGCCCGGTCGATCTGTTTGATGAGCTCGACGTTCTTCACCGCGCCGCCGCTGGCGGTGCGCCAGCCATTGGTCCGCCAGCCGGCGATCCACTCCGACGCGCATTTGATCGCGTATAGCGAATCGCTCTCGATGAACAGCGGTTCCTCGCCGGGATGGGCGAGCACCGCCTCCAATAGCGCGCGCAACTCCGCGACTTGATTGGTTCCGGTGGCGGCTCCCCCACTGCGTGAACCGCCCTGATGATTGACCCAAGCCCAGCCGATGGCGCCGCCGGGATTGCGGAGGCAGGATCCGTCGGTGCTCACGATGATCATGGATGGCACCCTACGCAATCCGACCGACAAGATCGGTACCGTGGAATTCCTCTATCTCCCTTCGCAACTGGGATTCGGTGCGACGCAGTGCCGAGCGGACGGCGGAATCCACCAGGCCCAGGCACAGTCGACCGAACAGCCCACTCGGTGGAGCGTACTCTGCTTCCGAGGTCAGCACCGAGCGTCCATAACCGAGCGGATCGAACCGTAGCGTCAAAGTGCCCGACAACCGCCCGCGCAGCGTGTAGCCGATCACCACATTGCGCCGGTATTCGGTGATCTCGCATTCGATGGTCGGTCGCCACGCTCCCAACCTGATCCGAGTCGTGAAGATCGCACCGAACCCCTGGTCGAGCTCGCCGTTCGGCTCGAACGCGGCGACTGCGAACATCCAGTCCGGCACGAACAGATGGTTGTCCGTATAGGTGAATGCCACCTCGACCGGGGCTCCGACGTCGCTCGCGTACTTGATGTGGCCCATAGGGCCCCTCCCTGTTGGCTGCCGCTAAAAGTACTACAGCTCTCCTCTTTATTCGAGGGGTTGCCCGGAATTTGGTTGGCGGGCTTTCCACATGGGAGATGGCAGCGGGCGAAGCCGGCGGGGTGGGTCAAGACAAGCCGACTGGGTGGTTGCTTGGTTTGCTGGAACGCGCGCCACAGCTAATGCGGCGCAGTCACAGTTGGTCGACGATGTATTCGGCGATCGGCATGGCGGAGGTCGCCGCGGGTGACGGTGCGTTGAGCACATGAATCGAGCGCGGTGTGCGTTCGATCAGGAAGTCGTGCACCAGGGTGCCGTCGCGCAGCACCGCCTGCGCCCGGATGCCCGCCTCGCGCGGCCGCAGGTCGGCAAGCGTGAGCTCCGGACAGTACCGTCGGCATTCGGCCAGGTAACCGCGTTTGAACAGGGAGTTGCGCAATTCACGAAGTCCGGTGCGCACATGGGTGCGGGCCACCCGGTGGAAGCCGGCAAAGCCGAGCACCGCGCGGGCGTCGCGGGCGTCGAAGCTGCCCTTGCGGTAACCCTCCCTGGCCAGGCCGAGCACCGCATTGGGGCCGACGGTCAGGGTGCCGTCGATCATCGGGCTCAGATGTACCCCGAGGAAGGGCAGCTTCGGATCGGGAATCGGATAGATCAGCGTGTGCACCAGCCCGGATCGGCTGGGCGGTAGCTGGTAGTACTCGCCGCGGAACGGCACGATGCGGAAATCGGTTCGCAGACCCGCGAGTGCGGCCATGCGGTCGGCCTGCAGACCCGCACAGACCACCAGCGTGCGCGCGGTCCAGACGCCCGCGGGACCGGCCGCGGTGACCGCATCGGCGGTTTCGGTGAGTGCGGTGATTTCGGCATGTAGCACGATCTCGCCGCCCGCCGCCCGTACCTGCTCGGCTAGCGCGGTGGTGACCCGGGTGAAGTCGATGATGCCGGTGGCGGGTACGAACAGTGCGCCGACACCGGTCACGTGCGGTTCGCGGCGGATCAGTTCGGTGGTATCGATGAGCTCGACATCGACACCATTGGTGACCGAGCGTTCGTGCAGCGCGAGCATCCGCCGGTATTCGGCGGCATCGGTGGCCACCAGCAGTTTTCCGCAGACCTCGAATGGAATGCCATGTGCCGCGGCGAATTCCTTCGTCCAGGCGGCACCCTTTCGGCACAGGCGGGCCTTCAGACTGTTCGGCGGGTAGTAGATGCCGGAATGGATGACGCCGCTGTTGTGCCCGGTCTGATGGGTCGCGAGTGCGTCGGCCTTGTCGACGAGCACCAGGCTCGCACCCGGATGACGGCGCAGAATCCGATGCGCCGTCGCGACTCCGACGATCCCGCCCCCGATGACACAGAAGTCGTACATGGGACGCAGAGTAGGCGGACTAGACCGCGATGGTGTGGTTCGCCGTCGTCATGGCCGGGTCGGGGGTCGCGTCGACCGCTGCCGGAGCGGCCGAATCTGCCTTGCTCGCAGCGTATTCGGTGCTGGGCGCGGGGTCGCGGTCCAGTCGAAGGCTGTGTTCGCCGAGGGTCGGATCGGAGAAGGTGAATGTCGCCTCACCGTTGCGCGTATCGACCTCGGTGCGCAACTGGGTGATGCCGCCCGGATCGGCGTGGATGCCGAGTCGTTCCCGAACCGGTTCGGTGAGCAGGAAATCCGTCACCACCGTGAGCGCATTGGTATCCACGGTGAAGGCGACGGAATTCGCGCGGCCGGGTGCCACCTGCGCGCCGACATAGGCGGTGCCGAGGCGCAGTTTGCCGCCGATTCCTGCGGTGGCCGGCGAATCGGTATGGGCCTGAGAGATTTTCACGGCGCCGTCACCAGGCTCCGCGGGGAAGCGGCCGAACAGTGCGGGTAGGTCGCGACTGCCACCGGTCAATATGGCATCGGAGAGCGCGGGTCCGTAGTCGGCCTCGAAATCCGGGATGTGAACCGGAGGTGGTGCGGCGATGTTGTCGCTGGCGTGCTGGGCACCGGCGATCTGATGGACGATGTAGGCCCCCGCGGCGACGGTGAGACTGAGGCTGGCGGCGCCGGCGAGCACGATGGCGGCGTGCCGAGCGATCTGGGCAGGCCTATGTGCTGCCACGATGCGTTCCTTTCCGTCCGCCCCTGCTCCCCTCGGCGCACGGCCCGCATCGTTGAAAGCCGTACGCTTGTCCAGGTTACAGGGGCAGCCGCAGGTGGCACCGCATGGGGGAGATCAGCATCACAAAGCCGGGGTGGACCGAACAGTACCGAATTCGAGTCGAATGGCGTCGTTCATGTTTCCACCAGCTGACAAGCGGGTAAATATACTTGGCTGGCGAGCGTCATTCTCGACTGCCACATCGAGACACCCGGCCAACGGCGTCCGGCCGACACGAACGGCGCACCCAAGTGTGGCGCTCGCCCGCACCTCCCTTGCGGTCGGACCTGATGGTTCGGGTCAGGCGGTCAGATGAACTGGCCCGCCGACCGCCCAGCACCCGTCGGTCCCGCGAAAGCCTGTGCGATGGTGAGCCATTCGGCGGCGTCCGCACCCACCGTTTCCAGCGCGAGATCATCGCGGTGCCTACGCTGCGTCACCAGCAGGCAGAAGTCGAGCGCCGGACCGGTTACTTGCTGCGCGGCGTCGTCGGGGCCCCAGGACCACACGCTGTCGTCCGGTGCCGTGAGTTCGACCCGGAATTCCTCGGTCGGCGCGGTCTTACCGCGCACTGTGTAGGCGAAGTTCCTGGTCCGCACGCCGATATGGGCGACCGTGCGCAGCCGGGCGGTCGGCGTCCTGGTCAGCCCGAGTGCATCCGCGATGTCCTGGCCATGCGCGAAGGTCTCCATCATGCGCGCGCTGACCATGGATGCCGGGCTCATCGGCGGTCCGAACCACGGCAGTTTGGTGCCGGACGGCACCGCGCGCAGGGCCTCGATCAGATCGGCGCGGCCGCGGCGCCACCGGTCGAGCAGTTCGGCGGCGGGTGCGGTAGCCGCATCCTCGGCGGCCTCGTCGACGAAGGTGAATGCCCTCGGGCCCGCCTCCTCGACGAGCTTCGTGAACCCTTCCGGATCGGTGGCGGCCAGCGTGGCGACCTCGTCGGTCCAGGCCAGATGGCCGATCTGATGGGCGATACTCCAGCCGGGCGCCGGTGTCGGCACGGACCAGTCCCCCGCCGCCAGCGGCGCGACGATTCGTTCCAGTTCCGCGCAGTCGTCGGCGAAATCGCGCAGGAGCGCGTCTAGGTCGGCCATCAGATCCTGTCCCGTCCAGGCGCACCGCTGCGTACGCCGTCGCGGTCCAGCATCGCAGCGGTCCCAAAAAAATGCAAGCATGCGTGCTTGTATTTTGCACGGACCGGCCGCCGACCCGATCAGGGCCGGTTACCAGCCGAAAATCGTCAAGTGGGCGGCGCCGACCAGCAGGCCGAGCAGAGCGCCGTGCAGATACAGCAGCCAGGCATCCTGTTCGACCGAGGCATAGAACATCTCCATGAACTCCCCCGGGGTGAGGTCCTGGAGCTTGCGCGCGGCGAACTCATCGATCTTCTTGGCCTGTTCGAGGGTGAACGCCTCGTCCTCGACCAGGCTCGGGGCCAGTCCGACCGCCGCACCCGCGGCGCCGACCTTGAGATTGTCGAATTGGCGGCGGCCGAAGGCGACGCGCACGATCGAGGTGGTCGGGCCGAGTTGGCGGTGGATCTCATCGGAGACCAGCCGCTCGATCAGCTGCCTGGTTTTATCGCCGTTCGGACCGTCGAGTAGTTCCCTGGACAGGTTCGGCAGCGTCAGCACCTGGTAGGCGAGGATATGCGCGAGATCGGTCGCCGCCTGCGGCTGCCGCTTGGCCAGCAGTGCCTGCTTCCACAAATACTTGTAGCGCGGCTGCGGATCACCTGGTTCGAAGACCATTTTGACCGCGATGACATTCACGAGCACACCGATCGCCGCAGAGGCCAGCAGTACAATCACCCAACCCGGCACCCAGCTGAACACCGGAATGGTGTGGTGCACATGCATATACAGTGCAAGCAGCAAGCCGAACGGCGCGCCGAGCAGGCCGATCCGCACCATGAAACGCAATTCGGGCGCGGCGATGGTGGTTGTCAGATCCTTGAGGATGTACGGGTTTTCCTGCAGATACCGGATGACGAAGGTTTTGATATCGATGAGCTGGTCGACATTGTCGCCGAGCGATTCGAAGGCCCGCTTGGTCAATGCGGGCAATTCGCGGTCCACCCGCTGATAGATGACCTGTTTCATGGCCTTCGGCACGCCCCGCCACAGGTCCGGATTCTCTCGGTACATCACCTCGTCGACGAGCGGTTCGACCTGTTTGCTCGCGAGTATCGCGATGTAGTCGGCGATACTGTCGAGATCCAGTTCGTGGATGAAATCCCGCGGACTGCCGATGCGCATCAGTGCCTTGTCGACACAAATGCTCGCCATCTTCTCCGCGCGGGCCGGAATGAATCCCTGGAATCCGAATCGGCGCCCGTCGCCGGAGAATGTCGGCAGCACCTGGACCCGCCGCGGAAAATACGGATACAACACCTGCAGGCCGGGAATCCGGATTCCGCGAAAGACGACCGGCCAGAACAGCATCAGCACACCGGTCCAGTTGGTGAGCCATCCGGCGAGCGCACTGAAGATCGGAAAAGTGATCAGATCGACGGAGAATTTGGACAGGCCGGTCAACTCTTCCCAATCGATGAACACTCCGGAGGTGAGTGTCGTCATCGTGGGATCCCCCTGTTGTCGCTAGCCGTAGCGACTGCTTGCAGGTCGCTCGAAAAGATCAGTGGTGAGATATCTAGCTGCCAACATTCTCATTGGCTCGGACGGGGTGTCAATGCGAGACCAGGGCCGCAGCCGCGGCCGCTCAGCGATCAACCAGGACGCCGGTCACCGACGGCGATTCGACCTCGGTAGATGTCGAGTTTGTGCTCGATGAGCGCGAGGTTCTCCTGGATCTCGGCGAGTTTGGCGACCACCTCGGCACGGTGCGCTTCCATCAGCGCGATGCGTTCCGGCTCGTTGCCATTTCCCGCGGCCACGAGTTCGGCGTAGCGACGGATGGTCTGGATGGGCATTCCGGTGGCGCGCAACCGGGTGCACACGAAAATCCAGTCCAGGTCCAGCTGGTGGTAGCGCCGTCGCCCGCTGGCGGTGCGGTCGACGGGGGTGATGACCAGGCCCGCGCGTTCGTAATAGCGCAGGGTATGCACGCTGACCCCGGTGCGGCGCGCGGCCTCACCGATACTCAGCCCGTCCGGATTGTCGCAGCGAACGGGTCCGGACGCCGGCCGCGCATTGACTTCGAGCACGCTCCGAATTCTAGTGCCGCAGCGGGCGCCGATCGCTCTGAGCGAACGGGGGTGGTGGTGTGGAACAAACGTGGATGGACCGGGGTTGACTGGGCATCGCTCAACTTTTGGAAGGGTCGAACACGTGACTACACCACAGAACCTGCCGGTGCTGTTCCTGACCGATCCGATCGTGCTGCCGGGCATGGTCGTGCCCATCGAACTGGACGAATCGGCGCAGGCCGCCATCGACGCCGCGCGCGCCGCGAATACCGACGCGGTATTGCTCGCACCTCGATTGACCGAGGGCTACGCCTCCTACGGCGTCGTCGCCACCATCGAACAGGTCGGCCGGATGCGCGGTGGCGCGCCCGCCGCGGTGCTGAAAGCCGAACGGCGCGCCAAGATCGGTCACGGCGTGACCGGACCGGGCGCCGCGCTGTGGGTCGAGGCCGAACCGGTGGAAACGCCCGCCGTCGACGGCCGCACCAAAGAGCTTGCCGCCGAATACAAGAAGCTGGTCGTTTCGGTGCTGCAGCGCCGCGAGGCCTGGCAGATCATCGACGCGGTCAATCAGCTGACCGATCCGTCCGCGATCGCCGATACCGCGGGCTACGCGCCGTACCTGAGTGCCGACGAGAAGCGTGAGCTGCTCGAAACTCCGGATACCGCACAGCGTTTGACCAAGCTGATCGAGTGGACCAAGGCACACATCGCCGAGGCCGAGGTCACCGAGAAGATCAGTGAGGATGTCCGCGCGGGCATGGAGAAGAGCCAGCGCGAATTCCTGCTGCGCCAGCAGCTCAATGCCATTCGCAAGGAACTCGGCGAGGACGAGCCCGACGGCGCGGACGACTACCGCACCCGGGTCGAGCAGGCCGATCTGCCCGATGACGTGCGTGCGGAGGCATTGCGCGAGGTCGGTCGATTGGAGCGGGCCAGCGATCAGAGCCCGGAGTCCGGCTGGATCCGAACCTGGCTGGATACCGTCCTTGACCTGCCGTGGACCGTGAAAACCACCGACAGCACCGATGTTTCGGCCGCCCGCGCGGTGCTGGACGCCGACCACCACGGCCTGGACGAGGTCAAGGATCGCATGGTCGAGTACCTGGCCGTGCGCTCTCGTCGCGCCGCGCGTGGACTCGAGGTCGTCGGTGGACGTGGCTCCGGTGCGGTGCTCGCGCTGGTCGGCCCGCCCGGTGTCGGCAAGACCTCGCTCGGTGAGTCGGTGGCACGGGCCATGGGCCGCAAATTCGTCCGCGTCGCCCTCGGCGGTGTGCGCGACGAGGCGGAAATCCGTGGTCACCGGCGCACTTACGTCGGTGCGTTGCCGGGGCGGATCGTGCGTGCCATCAAGGAGGCGGGCTCGATGAATCCCGTTGTCCTGCTGGACGAGATCGATAAGGTCGGCTCGGACTTCCGTGGCGATCCGGCGGCGGCTTTGCTCGAGGTGCTGGATCCGGCGCAGAACCACACGTTCCGCGACCACTACCTGGATCTGGATCTCGACCTGTCCGATGTGCTGTTCATCGCGACCGCGAATGTCATGGAAACCATTCCGGGCCCGCTGCTGGATCGGATGGAGCTGATCACCGTCGACGGCTACACCGAGGACGACAAGGTGGCCATCGCCCGCGACTTCCTGGTGCCGCGGCAGCTGGAGCGCAATGCGCTTACCGCGGACGAGGTTTCGATCACCGATGCGGCATTGCGCGAGGTCGCGGCCAACTACACCCGGGAAGCCGGGGTGCGGCAGATGGAGCGGTTGATCGCGAAGGCATTGCGCAAGGCCGCGACTCGGCTGTCCGAGGACGGAACCGACTCCGCCACCGACAAAACCGTGGTGTCGCTGGGATACGACATCGAGCTCGGCTACGACGCGCTGGCGCCATCCGGATCGCTGACCATCGATCTGGACAATCTCGAGGGCTACCTGGGTCGTCCGCGCTTCACCCCGGATTCGGTGGAACGCACCGCGGTCCCCGGTGTGGCAACGGGTTTGGCGGTCACCGGTCTCGGCGGCGATGTGCTCTACATCGAGGCCAACGGCGCCGAGGGCGAGCGTGCGCTCACCCTGACCGGTCAGCTCGGTGATGTCATGAAGGAGTCGGCGCAGATCGCCCTCACCTACGTGCGCTCGCACCTGGTGGAGATCGGCATCGAACCGTCGGTGCTGGATCGCAATATCCACATCCACTTCCCGGCGGGGGCGGTGCCGAAGGACGGGCCGTCGGCGGGTGTCACCATGGTCACCGCCCTGGTGTCGCTGGCGCTTGGTCGCCAGGTGCGCGCGGATGTCGGCATGACCGGTGAGGTCACACTGAACGGCCGGGTGCTGCCGATCGGTGGGGTGAAGCAGAAGCTGATGGCCGCGCAGCGCGCGGGTCTGAAGACGGTATTCATCCCGGCCCGCAACGAGCCGGATCTCGATGATGTGCCCGCGGACGTGTTGGCCGCCCTGGATGTGCGTCCGGTCGCCGATGTGGCCGAGATCCTGGCCTACGCCATCGAGCCGGTCGCCGAACCGGCCCTGGACGCTCCCGTCTTCGCGGCGAGCGCCTGATATCCGAGCCGAACGGGCCGTGCCTGCGGGCACGGCCCGTTTCGGGTGCATGGTCGCCGTGACCGTGACGCAAGGGCGGTGCAAGCCCGTGCGCACACCATCGTGGCATGACTTCCACGCAGCAGATTCCCGTTCTCGTTGTCGGCGGCGGCCTGGTCGGACTGTCGGCCGCGCTGTTCCTCGAATATCACGATGTCCCTTACGTTCTCGTCGAGAAGCGGACCAGGACATCGGCGCTGCCCAAGGCTCGCGGCCTACACACCAGGACCGCCGAGCTGTTCCGCCAGGTCGGCGTCGAGGAGCGGGTCCGGCAGGCCGCCGCGACCGCATTGCGGGCGGGCAGCTTCGGCGGTGCGAGCCGGGGCGTCAGCCTGATCGCGGCGCAGCCACTGGACCTCGGTCACTTGCGGGCGGCGATGACGGCCGGCGATCCGAGCCCGTCGCAGTTCTGCTTCCTGCCCCAGGTGCTGCTCGAGCCGGTGCTCGCGGAGCAGGCTCGGGAACGCGGGGGTGATCTCCGGTTCGGGGTCGAGCTCATCGACTTCGCGGCCGATGACTCCGGTGTCACGGCAACCCTGCGTGACGAATCGGGCCGCGGCTCGGCTATCCGGGCCGACTACCTCATCGCCGCCGATGGTGCGGCCAGCCCCATCCGTCGGGCACTGGGTATCGCGGGCTGGGAGGTGCCGCCGACCCGCCACTACATCAATGTCTTTGTGCGGACGGATCTTACGGGTGTGCTCGGCGGTCGCACCTTCAGCCAATGCGAGGTCGGCAATGACACGGTGCGCGCACTTGTCTTGTCCAAGAACAACACCGACGAATGGTCCTTCCAACTCGAATACGATCCGAACCGAGAGACGGCCGCGGACTATCCGGACGAGCGCTGCGTCGGGTTGATCCGCGCGGCCATCGGCGTGCCCGATATCGATGTCGAGGTGCTGGCGCGGAGTGCTTGGGACACCGGCAGTTTCGTGGCCGATAAGTATCGATGCGGGCGGGTCTTCCTCACCGGCGATGCCGCCCATCGGCACGCGCCGTGGGGTGGATTCGGCGGCAATACCGGTGTCGCCGACGCGCATAATCTGGTCTGGAAGCTGGCCGCCGTGCTGTCGGGTACCGGCGGGCCCGCACTGCTCGATTCCTATCAGGCCGAACGGTGGTCACGTGCGATCATCGCCGCCGAACAGGCCAATCTGGGGGACGACTTCGAGACCCGCTACGGCATCGAAACACCTGATAACGCGGATATTTTGGCGAAGCGGTTGGATTTCGGCGCGGTCATGTCCCGCTTCCGGTACTCGTCGAGCGCGGTATCGCGTAAACCCGCGGATTGCGTCGAATGGGTCGAGCCGCATGTCGATCGGCTGGCGGGACAGGTCGGAACGCGGCTGCCGCACCTGTGGCTCGACGCCGAGCTCACCGCATCGACCCTGGATCTGTGCGGACCCGGTTACGCGCTGCTGATCGCCGGAAACTCGGCCGCCTGGCGCGATGCCGCGGCCGATGCGCAGCGCGTGACCGGAATCGAGATCGCGGTACACGGTTTGGGCGCCGAATGGGGTGCCTGCACCGATCTGCCGACGGGTGGTGCACTGCTGGTGCGTCCGGACGGACATGTGGCCGCGCGCTCCGACGAGGGCATGTATCCCCGGTCGCTGGTCGCGACATTGCGGTCGCTGCTGGGTTGGTCGGCCGATCGGCAACCGCTGTGGAGCTCGCGCTCGACCGAGCACGCAGTGCCCTGAACCTCGCGCACGGCACCGGTTCGACATCCAGACGTTCGGGCATCACGCGGCATCGGCGAGTTCACGCACGACACCGATGGGGCGGTGCGGATTTCACCGCCGAGTCGGTGTCGCGAGTACTCCAGCGTTTTCGCTGTGCGCGAACCTGCTGCCGGAAGGGCTTGTGCTCAACCTTTGTTGAGGTCTTAGTGTCGGTGGCCAGGTGTTCGATGGGCGGGAGCGAGAGGGAGCAGTACGTGAGTATCGAATCGGTGGCGTGGAGCCAGATGTATCGGCGGGCGAACGCGCCGCAGGAGCAGCGGCCGTTCCGGCTCGCCACGGCGAAGCGCATTCTGCGGTTCGCGCGGCCGCATCACCGCCGGATCGGCGCGTTCCTGCTGTTCAGCGTGGTGTCCGCGCTGCTCGCGGTCGCGACGCCGGTGCTGGCGGGGCGGGTGGTCAACGATATCGTCGGCGGTGCGGCACCAAGGATTGTGGTTACCCTCGCCATCCTGATCGGCGGGCTCGCGGTGGTGGACGCCGCGCTCGGGGTGATCATTCGCTGGCTGTCCTCGCGCATCGGTGAGGGGCTGATCCTGGATTTGCGCACGGCCGTTTTCGATCATGTGCAGAAGATGCCGGTCGCGTTCTTCACCCGGACCCGCACCGGGGCACTGGTCAGCCGCCTGAACAGCGACGTGATCGGAGCACAGCGCGCGTTCAGCGATACGCTCTCCGGTGTCGTCACGAATCTGGTGACCCTCGCGCTCACCCTCGCCGTCATGGGCCGCATCTCCTGGCAGATCACGCTGCTCGCGCTGGTGCTACTGCCGGTTTTCGTGGTTCCGGCGCGGCGGATGGGCAATCGGCTGGCCGGATTGCAGCGGGAAGCCGCGGGCCTCAATGCGGCGATGAGCACCCAGATGACCGAACGGTTCTCCGCACCCGGCGCGACGCTGGTGAAGCTGTTCGGACGGCCGCAGCAGGAGTCGGACGAATTCGCGCTGCGGGCACGGCGGGTGCGCGATATCGGGGTGCGCACGGCGATGCTGCAGACCGTTTTCGTCACCTCGCTGACCCTGGTCTCCGCGCTGGCGCTGGCGCTGGTCTACGGGCTCGGCGGGTGGTACGCGCTGCGCGGCCAGCTGGATGCCGGTGCGGTGGTATCGCTTTCGCTGCTGCTGACCCGCCTCTACACGCCGCTCACCGCACTGGCCAGCGCGCGGATGGAGATCATGTCCGCGCTGGTGAGTTTCGAGCGGGTCTTCGAGGTGCTGGATCTGAAACCGCTGATCGAGGACGCACCGGATGCCGGCGCGGTGCCCGCGGGCCCGGTCGCCGTGGAACTGGACAATGTCACCTTCGGCTACCCGTCGGCCGATAAGGTCTCGCTCGCCTCGCTCGAGGATGTCGCGACGCTGGATACCCGCGGCGGGGTGGAGGTGCTGCACAATGTGTCGCTGCGGGCCGAACCCGGTCAGCTCGTCGCACTGGTCGGTTCTTCCGGTGCCGGAAAATCGACTGTGGCCCAACTCGTTTCCCGGCTCTACGACGTAGATGGCGGTGCGGTTCGGCTGAACGGTACCGATGTGCGCGACCTGACCACGACCTCGATCCGCGATACCGTCGGCCTGGTCACCCAGGACGGCCACCTGTTCCACGACACCATCCGCGCCAATCTGCTGCTGGCCCGGCCGGAGGCGACCGAGGCGGAGCTGTGGGATGCGTTGCAGCGGGCCCGGTTACGTGAGCTGGTGACGTCACTGCAGGACGGTCTGGATACCGTCGTCGGCGAACGCGGCTATCGCCTTTCCGGCGGTGAACGCCAGCGATTGACCATTGCCCGGCTGCTGCTCAAGCAACCTCGTGTGGTGATCCTCGACGAGGCGACCGCATCACTGGACTCGACCTCGGAAGCCGCTGTCCAAGAGGCACTTTCCGAGGCGCTGGACGGTCGCACCGCACTGGTGATCGCGCATCGCCTCTCCACCATTCGCGCCGCCGATCAGATCCTGGTGCTCGAGGACGGCCGCATCGTGGAGCGTGGCACGCACACGCAATTGCTGGCCGCCGGCGGACGCTACGCGGAGCTGTACCGGACGCAGTTCGCGGACGAACCGGTCGAAGTCGCGGCCTGAGTCCGTATCCACCGAAGCCCGGCGCGGTCCGCGCTTCGGTGGGTAGGCGTCAGAATTCGCCCGCGACGCCGAATACGGTGCGGCCGGAGTGGCTGCCGTGGTGAATGGCGTGCAGGATCTTCTCGGCTTCGGTGATGGGAGCGAAGTTCTCGATGGTCGAAAGGTGTTGCGGCCGTAGCTCATTGGCGAGCCGAGCCCACAGTGCGCGCCGCTTGTCGATCGGGACGTACGCGGAGTCGATGCCGAGCAGCGAGACGCCGCGCAGGATGAAGGGCATGACGGTGGTCGGCAGATCCGCGCCGCCGGTGAGGCCGCTGACCGCGACCGCACCTCCGTAGCCGATCGCACTGAGGATATAGGCGAGGGATTTGCCGCCGACGCTGTCCACCGCACCGGCCCAGGTGGCCTTGGACAGTGCGCGCAGTTTGGCATCCGGATCCTCCGGCAGGCGGCCGATCACCTCGTTCGCGCCGAGTTCGGCGAGCCGATCACTCGCATCGGTCTTACCAGTAGACGCGATCACCTCGAAACCGAGGCCCGACAGGATATCGATGGCCACGCTGCCGACACCGCCGGTCGCGCCGGTGACGAGCACCGCGCCGGTCTCCGGGGTGAGTTCGTGATCGAGCAGGCCCTGCACGCTGAGTGCGGCCGTGAAACCGGCGGTGCCGAGCGCGGCCGCGTCCCGGGTGCTGAGACCGGCGAGCTTGACCACCCAGTCGGCGGGCACCCTGGCGTATTCGGCGAAGCCGCCGTGATGTGAAACGCCGATATCGTAGCCGTGCGCCACCACTTGGTCGCCGGGCGCGAAATCGTCGACCTCGGAGGTGACGACCTCGCCGGTGATATCGATACCGGGGATGATCGGATAATTCCGGACCACGCCGCCGCCCGCGGTGATCGCCAGCCCGTCCTTGTAGTTCGCGCTCGAGTAGTGCACTTTGATCGTGACCTCACCCGGTCCGAGGAAATCCTCGTTGACCTGCTGCCGCGTGAGCACGATCCCGCTGTCCGATTCGTGTGCCACCATCGCCCAGAACTCCATGCCGACGAGCATACGAGCGTCGGCCGGCGCCGGGGTGGATCTTCGCGTCGGCCCCGGCTATTGCGGTACGAGTTCGAGGCGGACGCCGAGCAACCGAACCGGGCGATCGAGCTCGAATCGGTCGATGATGCGCAGGGCCGTTTCCACGATGGTCGCGATATCGGTGGTCGGCTCCGGAAGTTTCTCCTGTTTGCTCCGGGTGAAGAAGGTGTTGCTGCGGACGGTCACCGAGACGCGCAGCGGGATGCGGCCCGCGGCGCCCATCTCCTCGCCGACCTCCGTGGCCAGCCGCGCCACTTGTGCGCGGATCTCCTCGGTTTCGGTCAGATCGTGCGGGAACGTCTCGGATTTACTGCGGCCCACCGGAATTCGTGGTTCGGTGCTGACGTCGGTATCGCCCTTGCCGTGGCCGAGCACCCAGAGATATGGGCCGGTATTCGGACCGAATTCGGCGGCGAGGCGCTGCCGATCGGCGGCCATCAGGTCGGCGACCGTTTCGATGCCGAGGTCGGCCATCCGCGCGGCGATCCGACTTCCGATGCCCCACAGCGCATTCGTCGGACGGTGCGCCATCACCTCGACCCAGTTCGCGGCGGTGAGCCGGAAGATGCCCGCCGCCGCGCCATCGGTATCGGCGGGCGCGGCCGAGGACTTGCCGGCGGATTTGGCGAAGCCGGTCGCAAGTTTGGCCGTGAGCTTGTTGTCGCCGATGCCGATGGCGCAGGTCAACTCCAATTCGGCAATGGCGCTTCGGATTTCGCGTGCGAGCTGCTCCGGATCGTCGGTATCGGCGGCGAGGAAGGCCTCGTCCCAGCCCCAGACCTCGACGCGGCCGGGAAAGGTCCGCAGCAGCGCCATGACTTCGTCGGACGCATCCTCGTAGGTGGCCATATCCAGCGGCAGGAAGATCCCGTCGGGACATTTGCGCTTGGCCGAGCGCAATGCCATCCCGGCGCGCACCCCGAATGCCCTCGCCGGATACGACGCGCAGGTCACCACCTTGCGCGGTTCGTCGGGGTCGCCATTGCCGCCGACAATGACCGGTCGGCCGCGCAGCTCCGGATGGCGACGGAATTCCACCGCCGCCTGGAACTGGTCGAGATCGACGTGCAGCAGCCACCTGGGCATAGATATGTTTTACCGCACGGGAATGACAAGTAGCGGAATTGGCAACACTCGATTCGGCCAACGCACGAGCTGATTTCGCGGGCACCCGGGTAACTCGTCGGGTACGTCCAGATCTGGGCAAATGCTCGGCCGCCGGCCCGCGACGCGACGTGTGCGGCAAAAGGCGCGGGGCGGCGGGGAGCCATCGTACGATCGCAGCAGACGAGCCAGGGGATGTATTCGATGACCGATGCAGAGAACAACCTGCCCGCAGTGCCTGCGGTTCGGGTCGGCGATATCGATCGCGAGGTCGCGGCCAAGCAGCTGCAACTCGCCGTCGACGAGGGGCAACTCGATCTGCTCGAACTGGATAGACGTCTGGTCGCGGTCTATTCGGCGCAGACGACGCAGGAACTCGTCGCCATCACGTCCGATCTGCCGGTGCTCGCCGCCGCACGCGAACCCATCGAATTGCGTACCGGCAGTGGCGCGCGGGTGAAGGACGGGGAGTGGATCGTCCCGGCCGAGATCACGGCCGAATGCAGCTCCGGCGGTATCAAAATCGACTTCACGCGGGCATTGTGTCCACATCGGGAGGTTGCGGTGCATATCGCGGTTGGTTCCGGCGCGGTCCAGTTGATCGTGCCGCGCGGCTGGCGGGTCGACCTCGATCGGGTGCAGGCCAAGAGTGGCACCATCAAGAACAAGGTGACCGAGGGCGGTCTGCCCGGATCGCCGCTCGTGCGGGTCGACGGCGAGATCGGTTCGGGCGCGGTGGTGGCGAAGTATCCGCGCCCGCCGCGCCGATCGCTCCTGGCCTGGCTGCTGCGCCGTCCACGCCCGACCGCATGAAAACAGCCCGATCCACAGTTTGCCGAGGTGGCTGCGGGCCGTGCGGGTAGGGCGTGCATAGGCTGGCAGGGTGGGTACGGAGCGATTGGCGGCGGCGTTGGGGCGTGGGATTGCGGGCGAGGTCGACGCGTCCGCGCGCAGGCGTGCCGAATACTCCTCCGATGCGTCGAACTATCGGGTGCTCCCGGCTGCGGTGGTATTTCCGCGGGGTGCCGAGGACGTGGCGCACACACTCGAATTCGCCAGGGGTAATGGGCTGTCGGTGACCGCCCGGGGTGCGGGGACATCGGTGGCGGGCAATGCCATCGGCCCCGGGATCGTGCTGGACTTCAGCCGGTATATGAATGGCATCGGCGAGCTGGACCCCGAGCGGCGCGTCGCACGCGTTCAGCCCGGCGTCGTCCTCGCCGAATTACAGCGCAAGGCCGGTGTGCACGGGCTGCGATTCGGGCCCGATCCGTCGACGCAGAATCGGTGCACGCTGGGTGGGATGATCGGCAACAATGCGTGTGGACCGCATGCGGTGGCCTGGGGGCGCACCTCGGATAATGTGCGTGAACTGCGCATTATCGACGGGACCGCGGCCGAGCGGACGCTCGCGGCCGACCCGTCCGCAATCCCCGGCCTGCCCGAATTCACCAGGGCCGGTCTCGCGGTGATCCGCACCGAACTCGGCCGATTCGATCGGCAGGCCTCCGGCTATGGACTGGAACATCTACTGCCGGAACGTGGTGCGGCGGTCGCGAAGTCGTTCGTCGGCACCGAGGGGACCTGTGGGTTGCTGCTCGAGGCCACGGTGGATCTGGTGCCGCTGCCGCGGGCCACCGTACTCACGGTGCTCGGCTATCCCGATATCGCAACAGCCGCCGATGATGTCGCGGCGGTCATGGCCTGCGACCCGATTGCGGTTGAGGGCATCGATGCGCGACTGGTCGATATCGTGCGCGTACACCGCGGGGCCACCAGCGGGGTACCGGAACTGCCGCGCGGTAGCGGCTGGCTATTCGTCGAGTCCGCCGGTGAAACCCCCGCCGAGGCGTATGCCGTGGCCGAGAGGCTCTGCCGGACCGTCGGTGCGCTGGACTCCAGGATCGTCACCGATCCCGGTGTCGCCGCGGCACTTTGGCGCATTCGGGCGGAGGGCGCCGGGCTGGCCGGGCGCACCCCGGCGGGTCATCCGGCCTGGCCGGGCTGGGAGGACGCGGCTGTCCCGCCGGAGCACCTGGGGGCGTATCTGCGCGATTTCGCCACGCTGACAATGGACCACGGTGTGGATGGATTGCTCTACGGTCATGTCGGCGACGGTTGCATCCACGTTCGTCTCGATCTGCCGATTGCCGATGCGCCGCGACGCTTTCGGAATTTCATCCAGGATGCGACCGAGCTGGTGGTTCGCTACGGCGGTTCACTTTCGGGTGAACACGGCGACGGGCGCGCTCGCTCGGAATTGCTCTCGGTCATGTACTCCCAGGACGCACTCGACGTATTTGCCGGGTACAAGGCACTTTTCGATCCGGATGATGTGCTGAACCCGGGTGTGTTGGTCGCACCGCGTCCCATTGATGCCGACATGCGGTTGGTTGGGGTGCGCCCGATCGACGGTGCGGGTGGTTTCGCCTTTCCGCACGACAACGGCGATATCGCAGCGGCAGTGCATCGCTGCGTCGGTGTCGGCAAATGCCGCGCGGACACCCGCGCTACCGGTGGTTTCATGTGCCCGTCGTATCTGGCGACCGTCGACGAGAAGGACAGCACCCGCGGGCGAGCCCGCGTGTTGCAGGAGGTGGTGCGGGGTGCACTGCCCTGGTCATCCGAGGCGGTCGCCGAATCGCTCGATCTGTGCCTGTCCTGCAAGGCATGTCGCTCCGACTGTCCGGCCGGGGTCGACATCGCGACCTATAAATCCGAGGCGCTCTACCGCCGCTATCGGCGCCGTCCGCGCCCTATCGATCACTACACGCTGGGCTGGCTGCCGCGCTGGCTAGGTGCCGCGGGCCGCCTGCCGCGAATGGCGAATGCGCTGGCCGAAGTCGGTTGGTTGCGCCGCATCGCCTTGCGTGCTGGCGGAATTGATCCACGACGCGAGGTGCCGAGGCTGGCGGACCGCAGCTTCCGCAGGCTCTGGCGCGACCAGAGTGGTGGGCAAGGCGGTTCGGTCCGGGCACCCGAGGTAATGCTGTGGATCGATACCTTCACCGATGCCTTCGACCCCGAAATAGCCCAGGCCGCGGTGCGACTGATGGAATCCCTCGGCTACCGGGTCCGCATACCGGGACGCCGGGTGTGCTGCGGGCTCACCTGGATCAGCACCGGCCAACTCGACGGCGCCCGAGCTCGGCTGCGCGCGACACTGACCGAATTGGATGAGCATGTGCGCGGCGGCGGCCTCGTCGTCGGCCTGGAGCCGTCCTGCACCGCGGTCCTGCGTTCGGACCTGCCCGAACTGCTACCGGACGACCCACGAGCGGCCGCGACCGCGGCCGCGGTGCGCACACTCGCCGAATTCCTTGCCGAACAGCCGGACTGGCGGCCGCCACCGCGACCGGGACAGTCGGTGGTCGTCCAACCGCATTGCCATCACCATGCCGTACTCGGATTCGACGAAGATCGCCAGATGTTAGCCAGTATGCAGATAAATGTGACTGAGATCACCGGCTGCTGTGGTCTGGCCGGAAACTTCGGAATGCAATCCGGCCATTACGACATTTCGGTCGCCGTAGCCGAGAACGGCTTGCTCCCGGCATTGCGGAATGCCGCCGACGATTCGATCTTGATAGCTGACGGGTTCTCGTGTCGAACCCAGGCTGTGCAGCTGAGCGGCCGCCGAGGTCTGCATCTGGCGCAGTTCCTGCTCGGCGAATGAGGCTCAGCTGCCGAACGGCAGCGTGCCGGGTGGAATCTGGTAGCCCGAGCTGCCCGCGGAAACAGCACCCCAGGCATTGAGCAACCAGTTGAGCACGTTGGTGATCATTTGTGTACCTCCACTAGGGTGACTGCCAGCGGTTTGCCGAACGCATCAATATCGCCATGCTTATTCGTCACGTTACAAAATAGCGAGGATCTGCGATTAGGCCGAATCCGCATGGTGGATCAGGCATTCGGACCGACATAATTGTGAGCCGGGCAACATTCGACATTCCGCGGGAGGTCCGCGTTCGCACCACCCGCCCACCGGGCACAATGGGTCGGTGCGCAATCAGACGGCCGCGCCGGACCTGAGCCGGGCCGGCCTGACCAGGACGGTCGCCGCGGAGCGGCCGATCGATCTCGCGCCCACCCTGGCGCCGCTGTCGCGCGGCCGCGGCGACCCGTGTCACCAGGTCACCCATGACGGCGCGCACTGGCACGCCTCCCGGATGTCGACCGGCCCGGTCACCTACCGCCTGACCCAGGCCGATCGGCACACGGTCGATGCGCACGCCTGGGGTCCGGGCGCGACCGAATTCCTCGATGGCCTCGACCATATGCTTTGCCTGGACGAGGACGTCTCCGACTTCACTCCCGAACATCCGAAAATCGCCGACGCGCACCGCCGCTTTCCCGGCTTGCGCATGCTGCGCACCGGCCTGGTCTTCGAGGCATTGGTACCCGCCGTGCTGGAACAGAAGGTGCACACCGTCTCCGCCCGCGCCTCCTGGCGAAAGCTGGTGCGACAGTTCGGATCGCCCGCTCCCGGCCCGGCGCCGGTCGGACTGCTGCTGCCGCCGGACGCCGATACCTGGCGCCGGATCCCGTCCTGGACCTGGCATCGTGCCAATGTCGGGCCGCAGCGCGCGCAGACGATCGTGCGCGCGGCCCGGGTGGCGGATGCGCTGGAGCGGGCGGCAGCCGAAAATCCGGCGGAAGCCGCCCGTCGCCTGCGCACGGTGCCCGGTGTCGGGGTGTGGACCGCCGCCGAGATCGGGCAGCGCGCCTTCGGTGACGCGGATGCCCTCTCGGTCGGCGACTACCATCTGGCGGCTATCGTCGGTTGGACACTGCTGGGCGAACCCATCGACGATGACGCGATGGTCGAATATCTGGAACCGCTACGGCCACATCGCTATCGGGCCATCCGTCTGCTGGAGATCAGCGGTTACGCGCACAAGCCGAAGTTCGGCCCGCGTACCCCGCTCACCGACCACACCTGGCACTGAGCGGATCCGCCGGCCAACTCGCTTCGGCTGCTCGTATTTCGTCCGCGCGACAGCGTGTCGTCGATTGGCCAGGGATTCGGCGGTCACCCAGCGCAGCACCCGAATACAGTCGGTAAGTACCTCCGGCGCACCCGGCGGCTCGGCAGTGGGCCTCATAATTGCAGCGCCCGCTCGTCCAGCACACATTTGCCCGCCTCGACCAGCGTGGTCCGCGCCGCACGGCGGACCCGGCACCGGTCGACAGTGCAGTCGATATGCAATTGCATTGCGGCGTGGGCTTGTTCGATTGTCATCACACCGGGGTCGTTTCCGCAGGCGAGCAGCGATGCGACAGGCATGTGTAGGTTGGTGAGTTGCATTAGACAACCTCTGCCCGGCGTCGCACCGAGCGGACCTGTCGGGTGTACCGGGAGACCGGTCCCTGATCCCACGGGGCATGTTGAACCGCCATACCCACCGCCTCGAGTACGGTCAGGCCGACCTCGTCCGCGAGATCGCCGACCGCGGCGAACAGCGATGGCACCACCTCGGCAACCTTCAGCGCGGCAACCGCCTGGTCACAGGTCAGCGTGCGTCCGGGCAAATAGGAAACCACCCAGCTCTCCTGCCCGACGCTACGCGCGCGATGCGGGGTCAAATCGCTGGTCATCAAGGACGACGCTATGACACTTACAGCCATGACTCCTCGTTCCTACGTGCGATTCCTACGACGGTCGCGACGCGCCCGGAGGCGCTGGCTTGCGTGACCACGGAGGGCGCCGCGAGCGTCGCCATCGAATACTGTGCGCGCCCGGAGGTTTCACAGGAGGAGGGAAGAGGCGCCTGTTCCGCTCCGGGCACACTCTCAGCACACCACCGCGGCGGAGTCCGAACGATGTCCTTCGTGGATATCCAAAGATTTGAGGCGAATTCCCAGCACAAAACCCAACTCGGAAGGGAGGATTCTCCATAGTGGACGAAAGAGCCCGCTGCCCAAGCGAAGTAACGGGGAACCGAGCTTGTGGGGTCGCCCGGAGCCAAACCCTTGGGTGAGCATCCGAGTCCGCGGCGTGGGCGAGCGAACCATGTCACAGGGCACATCGCGCACGCCGGGACCGGAGACGGAAGCCCTGCGTAACCGCGCAGGAACCAGGGAACGTCGCAATTGAATACAGAACGGAGCGTGCTGTGTCAGCGAATTCGGCAAGAGCGTCGGAGAGTTCCAGGAAATCCGCGCGGGAGTCGGACATCTCGGACCGACTATCCCCCGAGAACGCCGCGTCCACTCTACCCAGGCGCCAACTCGGCAGATACCTCCGGGACTGGCGGACACAGGCGGGCTTGACCATCGCGGAGGCATCCAGGCTGATGGAATGGGGCGCAAGTACGCTGCAGCGCTTGGAGAAAGGCCAGGCCGACCGCATTCGAACCATCGATATCCAAGAGCTGTGCCACATTTACGGCATTCCGGACGAACTGTCCGACGGTCTCAAGGGCCTGGCCCAGCAAGCCGCCGTCAAGAGCTGGTGGCATGCCTACGGCGATCTCATCCCCGAAAACTTCGACGTCTATGTCGGTTTGGAGGCATCCGCCCAACAACTAACCTCCTACCAATCCGAAATCGTGCTCGGCCTACTGCAGACCGCCGATTACGCCAGAGCCCTCAATCGCCTTGGCTATCCGAAGGATTCGGACGACGAGATCGAGCGCCGGGTCCAATTGCGGATGCAGCGTCAGGCTTTGATCACCCGCAAGGTCGCACCGGCGACGGTGAACGTGATCTTGCACGAGTCGGTTTTGCGTCGGGTGGTCGGTGGCGCCAAAGTGATGGCGGCGCAGCTACGTCATCTTGCCGATATCAGTACCCAACCCAATATCTCCCTGCGTATCCTGCCGTTCGCGGCCGGTGTTCCGCTCGGAGTGTCCACCGGACCGTTCACGGTTCTCGAATTCGGAATCGACAACAAGGGCCAGCCGATCGAGCCGCCGGTGGTGTACGCAGAGGGCTTCACGGGGGATCTCTACCTCGAAAGACATGCGGATGTACGGCGGTACGATCGTGCGCACGAGTGCCTCCAGCGCTGCGCGCTGGATATTCAACCCAGTAGACATCTGCTCCGGCAGATAGCGAAGGAGTATGCGGCATGAGTATGGATTTGGTTGGCGCGCAATGGTTCAAGAGCACCCGCAGCGGTGCGGGCAAGGACTGCGTCGAGATCGCCTTCCTCGCGGGCGGCGGGGTCGGCGTACGCGACAGCAAAAATCCCGGTGGACCTGCCCTCGTCTTCGGCGCGGATGCATGGGACGCTTTCACCGCACGTGTTGCGGGCGGCGAGTTCTGAGGAGTTGCGGGCATGAGCATCAATGACGGCGCGAAGGTGGATCTGACCGATGCGGTCTGGCGTAAGGCCGGCGACGGCGCGGGTAAGGACAGCGTAGAGGTCGCGCTATTGGATGCCGGGCACGTCGCGCTGCGCGACGGCAAGGACCCGGACGGACCGGTCCTGGTCTTCACTCCGGGTGAGTGGGCCGCCTTCACGGCTGGTGTGCACGATGGTGAGTTCGACCGACCGCGGTCGTAGTGCGATCGACCCGGCGGTTGTTGTACCCGTCGGGTCCTGTCACGTGACGGCAGCGGCGTCCGGCTGGGCGCCTCGTCGCAATGATCGTATGCGCTCGGGAAGATCACGAAATAGTGCAGATTCGACAACGAAACCGTGTTTGCCGAGGGGGATTACGGGTAGCCCACATCTTGTGGACCGTGGGCTCAAGAGTTCCCATCCCCGGTACAAGAAACTGCGGCCGGGCGATTGGGTGGAATGGCTGATCGTGGCACTGCTTTTCACAGTGTCGGCGGTCGGCGTATTCGTCCTGACCGGCTCGTTCCTCTCGGCACTTTTCGTCGGGGTGCTCGTGTGGGTCGTCGCCGTCGGGGTTGTCGCGTTGTTATAAGGGTGCGCCGACCGGCCGGGTATTCCTACCCCGGCCGGTGGTCTCGCAGTGGTTGATCAGCGCCGAAAGAGCTTGTTGCCCAACCACACCAGCGGATCGTACTTCTGGTCCGCCACCCGTTCCTTCATCGGAATCAGGGCATTATCGGTGATCTTGATGTGCTCCGGGCAGACCTCGGTACAGCATTTGGTGATATTGCAGAGCCCGAGCCCCTGCTCTTCCTGAGCCAGATCGCGACGATCGGCCACATCGAGTGGATGCATCTCCAATTCGGCAATCCGCATCAGGAAGCGCGGACCGGCGAACGACTCCTTGTTCTCCTCGTGGTCGCGGACCACGTGACAGGTGTTCTGGCACAGGAAACATTCGATGCACTTGCGGAACTCCTGGGAGCGCTCGACATCGACCTGCTGCATCCGGTAGTCGCCCGGCTTCAAGTCGTCCGGCGGGGTGAAAGACGGTATCTCCCTGGCCTTCTGGTAGTTGAACGACACGTCGGTCACCAGATCTCGGATCACCGGGAAGGTGCGCATCGGTGTGACGGTGATCAACTCGTCCGGCTGGAAGGTCGACATCCGGGTCATGCACAGCAGCCGCGGCCGACCGTTCACCTCGGCCGAACATGAACCGCATTTACCCGCTTTACAATTCCACCGCACCGCGAGATCCGGCGCCTGGGTGGCCTGCAGCCGGTGGATGATGTCGAGCACCACCTCGCCCTCGTTCACCTGGACGGTGAAGTCGTGCAATTCCCCGCCGTCGATATCACCGCGCCACACGCGGAATTTGGCGTCGTAACCCATTCCTACGCCTCGCCTTCCGTGGCCGAAACCGAACCCTCCGGATGGGAGTCGAGTTCGGCTGGGTTGTAATACTTTTCGAGCTCACTCAGATCGAAGAGCGAGAGCAGATCGTTTCGCATCGGGATCTGGTCCTCCGGGGTCACCCGCACACCGGGCACCGGTCCGTCCGCATCGGCGGGATCGATCGCGCACACCAGCAGTTTGTTGCGCCAGTCCGGATCCATGGCGGGGAAGTCGTCGCGGGTGTGTCCGCCGCGACTCTCGGTGCGCAAAAGGGCAGCCTGCGCGACACATTCGCTGATCAGCAGCATATTGCGCAGGTCGAGGGCGAGATGCCAGCCCGGGTTGAACTGCCGATGCCCCTCCACCGTCACGCTGTCGAAGCGGGTTCGCAGTTCGGCGAGGCGATCGATGGCCTCCCGCAATTCGTGTTCCTTGCGGATGATGCCGACCAGATCGTTCATGGCCTGCTGCAGATCGGTGTGCAGGGTGTACGGGTTCTCCCCCGTCCCTTCGGTGGGCGGATCGAACGGCGCCACAGTGGCCTTCGCGGCCGCGTCGATATCGGCATCGGCGATTGCGGGGCGCTCGGAAAGCTGTTCGACGTAGGTTGCCGCACCGAGTCCGGCCCGCCGACCGAATACCAGCAGATCGGACAGTGAATTGCCGCCGAGCCGGTTCGAGCCGTGCATACCGCCGGAACACTCGCCGGCGGCGAACAATCCGGGCACGGTCGCCGCACCGGTATCCGGATCGACCTCGATTCCACCCATCACGTAGTGGCAGGTCGGTCCGACCTCCATCGGCTCCTTCGTAATATCCACGTCCGCAAGTTCTTTGAACTGATGGTGCATCGAGGGCAGGCGTCGCCGGATCTCCTCGGCGGGCAGTCGCGAGGCGATGTCCAGGTACACGCCACCGTGTTCGGTGCCGCGTCCCGCCTTCACCTCCGAGTTGATGGCACGGGCGACCTCGTCGCGTGGCAGCAGATCCGGGGTGCGGCGGGCGGAGTCGTTATCGCGCAACCACTGATCGGCCTCTTCCTCGGTCTCGGCATACTGCCCCTTGAAGACCGGCGGAATGTACTCGAACATGAACCGCTTGCCTTCGGTGTTCTTCAGCACGCCACCGTCACCGCGCACACCCTCGGTGACCAGAATGCCCTTCACACTGGGCGGCCAGACCATACCGGTCGGATGGAACTGCAGGAATTCCATATTGATCAGCGTCGCGCCGGCCCGCAGTGCCAGCGCGTGACCGTCACCGGTGTACTCCCACGAATTCGAGGTGACCTTGTAGGACTTACCGATGCCGCCGGTCGCGACCACCACGGCGGGCGATTCGAACAGTACGAACCGTCCGGACTCGCGCCAGTATCCGAACGCACCGGCGATCCGATCGCCATCCTTGAGCAATTCGGTGATGGTGCATTCGGCGAAAACCTTGATGCGCGACTCATAGTCGCCGGTCTCGGCGAAATCCTCCTGCTGCAGCGAAACGATCTTCTGCTGCATGGTCCGGATGATCTCGAGTCCGGTGCGGTCGCCGACGTGTGCCAGCCGCGGGTAGGTGTGGCCACCGAAGTTGCGCTGGCTGATCCGGCCGTCGGCAGTCCGATCGAACAGTGCGCCATAGGTTTCCAGTTCCCACACTCGGTCGGGTGCTTCCTGGGCGTGCAATTCGGCCATGCGCCAGTTGTTGAGGAACTTGCCACCACGCATGGTGTCCTTGAAATGGGTTTGCCAACTGTCTTTTTCATTGGCATTGCCCATCGAGGCGGCGCAGCCGCCCTCGGCCATCACGGTGTGTGCCTTGCCGAACAACGACTTGCACACCACCGCGACGGAGAGACCGTGTTCGCGTGCTTCGATCACCGCGCGCAGTCCGGCGCCACCGGCACCGATGACGACGACGTCGTACTTGTGCCGTTCCACTTCTGGCATGGCCGCGAAACTCCTGGTTTGTGAGGGCGGTTAGTTGATGAACCGCAGATCCGAAATCGTGTCGCTGGCAACCAACATCACGTAGAAGTCGGTCAACACGAGCGTGCCGAGAGTGGTCCAGGCCAGCGCCATGTGCCGGGTATTGAGCTTGGAGACCTGGGTCCAGAACCAGTACCGCACCGGGTGGGCGGAGAAGTGCTTGAGTTTGCCGCCCATGATGTGCCGGCAGGAGTGGCACGACAGGGTGTAGGCCCACAGCAGCAGCACATTGCCGGTCAGCACGATATTGCCGAGACCGAAGCCGAAGCCGCCGGTCTTGCCGTGGAACGCGGTGATCGCGTCATAGGTATTGATCAGCGAAACGAGCACGGCCACATAGAAGAAGTAGCGGTGCGCGTTCTGGATGATCAGCGGCAGTTTGGTCTCGCCGGTGTACTTGGCGTGCGGTTCGGCGACCGCGCAGGCGGGCGGGGAGAACCACACCGCGCGGTAGTAGGCCTTCCGGTAGTAGTAGCAGGTCAACCGGAACCCGAGCAGGAACGGCAGCACCAGGAAGCCCAGCGGCAGGATCGCCGGGATGTGGCCGAACCACGCGCCGAAGTGACTGGAGCCCTCGACGCAGTCGCTGCTCACACACGGCGAGTAGAACGGCGTCAAGTAGTGGTACTCCGGAACCCAATATGCCGTTCGCACATACGATCTGACGGTCGCGTAGATGACGAACGCGCCTAGTCCGACGGCCGTCACTAGCGGTGGGACCCACCACCGGTCGGTGCGCAGTGTGCGCGCGGAGATGGCGGCTCTGGTCTTGCTGAAGACGCCGGTGCCCGTTTCCGGGGCGGCGGTCGGTGCGGCACTCACAGGTGGATGCCTCGCTGATCTGCTGTGCGGATGGTCCCCGTGACCTCCGCAATCGAATGTGATGCTGAGCACCATACGACACGCCTGCTATGGCGTAGCGGGGTCCCGCCAAACCTGACCCATCCTCAGGTCCGTGATTTCCGCCACATTCGATCGAGGTTTGGTCGCCGCACCGGGTGGTGAACCGGTCAGGGAGCCTTCGCCATTGCCGTTCGCGGTCGTCGTATTACTGGCCGACCGGTCGCGGCAGCGGACTGCGGGCGGTGCATTGCCGCAGCCGTGGTGATGGAACCGCTTGCGCCGGTGCGGGAATGGGATCGCCACCCGCGTGACCTGCTCGATGTCAACGATGCGGCAGTCGGGCCGAAGGCGGCGTGTCGGCCCCGCGCTCGACGCAGCCAACGCGACAACTCATTTCGCGAGGGTCTGGGCAACTCGTCGGGCACGCCCAGAGCCGACGCGTTACCGACCGCCGGTCCGCGACGGAAGTTGTGGCGTGCCCGACGACCGGCAGAAGGTGTGAGGAGGCGAAGGCTTACTTCGTGCGCGGGCGGGAGTGGAAGCCGAGGCCCTCGTCCTGTGCGCCCATCCACGCCGCTTCGTCGGATTTGCTGTCCGGCACGTAGATCGTCTCCTGCGGACGGCGCATGATCTCCTGCGGCGGCGACTGCTCGAGTTCGTCGGCGTCGATGACGAGCCGCTCGAGGTCGTTCTCCAGTCGTCGCACCGAGTTGGCGTCACCGTAGTGGGTGCGCAGTGCGCCGATGGATTGCCGGAGCTGGCCGACCGCGTAGCGCAGGTCCGCTATTTCGCTGCGTGTCATCGATACCTCCTGTGTTCCTTGGCGGACAGACGAACTCGATGGGTAGCGGGTGGATCCATGTCTGCCTGCCCGAGACCGCGCTCTACCGAGTCGTGTGACTCACCACACAACGTGATCTACAACACAGTACGTGAGGAATTCGATTTTGGCTCGTGGTGCCCACAATGTCGGTTGTTCGCCCGAGTGCTGCATGGGGTTGCGGCGAGCGTTCTCAGCTGGCGGTGGCGTACCCCGGGCCATGGCCTTGCATGGCCGCGATGACCCGATCGACGAGGGCGACGATGGACAGTGCCACCTCCTCGGCCCGCTCCAGATGCACGCTGTGCCCGGCACCCTCGAGCCGGACCAGCTCGGAGCCGGCCAGGTGTGAGGCGAGCACCACCGAATGCGCGAACGGCACCACTATGTCGGCCGAACCGGCCAGCACCAGCGCCGGAATGCCGCCGAGTCGGTGCAGCGACGCGGTCTCGTCGAAGGTCATCAGTGAGGCCAGGAAGGTCGACATGGTGAGCAGCGGGGTGTCGTTCATCATCGCTGCGGCCACCGCGACCATGCGCGGATTCGTCCGCCTGGTACCCATATTCGCCTCGCGGGCGATCGGCTCGAAGATCCGGCGCGAAAGACGCTTGGAGGCCTGCATGAGCCGGGGTGCCCGCCGCACCGCGACCTGCAATGAGTTCACCGCACGCCGATTCAGGAAGCGGCCGAGTCCGACCTCGGTGATGCCGTTGGCCGCACCGGCGATCAGGCCGACTCCGACCACCCGGGTGCCGATGGTTGCCGGGAAAAGTCGGGAGTAGGCGAGGGTGACCATCGCGCCCATCGAATGTCCGATGAGGATGATCGGGCCGGTCGGTACCACCGACCGCAGAACGGCATCGAGGTCGTGGCCGAGTTGGTCGATGGTGTAGGTCGATGGATGAGCGACGCCGGATTCGCCGTGTCCCCGGTGGTCGTAGAAGACCATGCGCACATCCGCTTCGCCGACGCTGTACCCACTCACCCCGTCGGCTCCGCCGACTACCGTCCCGCTGTACCCACCCACCCCGTCGGCTACGCCGACTACCGTCCCCCAGTGCCGCAGCAATTGATCGCGCAAAAATGACCAGGACTCGGCACGCAGGCAGTGACCGTGAGCGAAGACGACGGTCAGGTGCGCATCGTCGGCGCCGAAGGTACGGACCGCGATCGGGGTGCCGTCGTCGGCCGATACCGTGATCCGGTGGCCGTCGTAGTCGGCGGCGCGCCGGGCAGTCGTCGTTGACATGACGATTCTCCTGTGTCTGGTAGGACACCCGGTTCGGAGCGTTCTTGCCCGGTTGTCGCGCGGAATTCCCGCACTGTTAGCGCGCCATACCGTCCGTTATGTACGCGTTGTCCAACTGACGCCGCTGATCGACCTGGCCAGGGCATGCGAGCCCGAGGATCGGTAAATCTATGAATGGATAGGTCAGGCGCTAGATTCCGGTAGACGTCCATGATCGACCCGCGGCATTGCCGCCTATCGGGTAATCGATCGGATCTCCTAGAGTCCGCTAGAAATTGTTATAGGACCGTAACCATACGTCGAGTATCGAAAATATGTCTATATCTAGAAATTTTCCGAGATATGTGAATACTCAACACGCGACGAGCCGCCACCTACGCATGGGTGACGGCTCGGCGCGGTTGCGGGCCTAGGTGCCCGCGTGACTACGGGTCGATGGGAGGAACGGTCGTAGCAGGTTGGTCTCGGTCGACGGACCCATCTGCCATTCCGCGATCCACGGTCCGGTGCCCTCGCTCGGATCGAAGATGCCCTCCTCCAGCCACTGGTAGCGGCCGTCCAGGACATTGCGGGTGAGGGTGCGATCGTCGTCATCGGTGTTGTCCCACAGCGCGTCGAACAACTGCTTCACCCGAACACGCGACTGCCTGCTGAAGGTATCGGCCAATTCCTCGGCGGCCTTGGCCTCCGGCGCGCCGGCGGTCCGCAGCGCCTGCGCGCGTACGCATGCCGCCGAGATCGCGAACAACTCGGCACCGATATCGACGATGCGACCGAGGAAATTCTGCCGGTATTCCAGACTCGCCTGCCAGCGGGCCATCGCATACATCAACGACCTGGCCTGCTTGCGGGCGCTGCGCTCGACGAAGCGCATATGCCGTGCCAGCGGCCCGAATTCGGCATAGGTCGCCGGCACCGTACCCGCGCCGACGGCCAGCTGCGGGAACCACTTGGCATAGAAACCACTCGCGCCGACCGCGGCCTTGGCCTTGTCCTTGAACTCCGCGTTCCGATCGACGAGCGCGCCGGCTGCGGCCATATGGGCATCGGCCATCTCCCTGGCGATCAGCAGCCGCATGATTTCGCTGGAGCCCTCGAAGATGCGGTTGATCCGCAGATCGCGGACCAGCTGTTCGGCTCCGACCGCGCGCTCACCGCGGGCCCGCAGCGAGGCCGCCGTCTCGTAGCCGCGCCCGCCGCGGATCTGCACGAGTTCGTCGGCGATTCGGCAGCTCATCTCGCTGGCCCAGAGTTTGGCCAGGGCGGCCTCGATGCGGATATCGTTGCGGCCCTCGTCGCACATGGTGGCCGACAGGTCGAGCGCGGCCTCCAGTGCGAAGGTGGTGGCCGCGATGAACGAGATCTTCTCCCCGACCGCCGCGTGCTCACCGACCGGCCGACCCCACTGCACCCGCTGCGTGCACCACTGCCTGGCGATTTTCAGCGACCACTTCGAGGCGGCCGTGCATAGTGCCGGAATGGCGAGGCGGCCCGCATTCAGCGTGGTCAGCGCGATCTTCAGGCCGTCGCCCTCGCGACCGACCAGATTGCGCTTGGGTACTCGGACATTGTGCAGCCGGGTCACCCCGTTCTCGATACCGCGCAGGCCCATGAACGAATTGCGCCGCTCCACCGTGATGCCGGGCGAATCGGCCTCGACGATGAAGGCCGAGATGCCGCCGCGGTGGCCCTCGCTCTTCGGTATCCGGGCCATGACCACCAGCAGTTCGGCGACCACGCCATTGGTGGTCCACAGCTTCACGCCGTTGATGTCGTAGGCCTCGCCGTCCGCGGTCGGGGTCGCGGTACTGGCCATGCGGGCCGGATCGGAGCCGACATCCGGTTCGGTGAGCAGGAATGCGCTGACCGCACCCGCCGCACAGCGGGGCAGGAATTCGGCCTTCTGTTCCGGGGTGCCCGCCAGCTTCAGCGGTTCCGGCACGCCGATCGACTGGTGTGCCGAAAGCAGGACGCCGAGGCTGGGGTGTGCGGAGCCGACCAGCATCAGGGCCCGGTTGTAGCCGACCTGGGAAAGGCCCTGGCCGCCGTATTCCTCCGGGATCTTGAGGCCGAAGCAGCCGAGTTCGGCCAGCCCCTTGACGTACTCGTCCGGAATCTTGGACTCCGCTTCGATAACGCTGCCGTCGAGCGATTCGCAGAACGGCCGCAGCCGGGCGAGATAGGCCTCGGTGCGCGCGGCGTCCTCGTCGCTGGGCTGGGGATAGGGGTGGATCAGATCGAGCCGGAATCGGCCGAGAAACATCTCCTTGGCGAACGATGGTTTGGCCCAGCTGGTTTCGCGGGATTCCTCGACCAGTGCGCGGGCCTGTTCTTCGGTGGCGTCGACTTTCGCGGTAGTCGCCATGATGTCCTCCTCGGACGTGATCAGGATCACATAAGAGTGTAGGAGGGTTTGTTACCGGCTGGTAGACATTGAGGTAGAGCGTTATCTAGCAATCTCTAATGATCTTGATAGATCTGGGGTCTACGACCTTCGCTGTCATCAGCCGGCGCCGCGATCTTTCTGCACACGGTCCTCGCCGCGAAATCCCTGAAGCGGTGAAATGCCTCGTGGAGACCGTGTAGGACCTCTTCTCGTTTGTGGAGTGGGCTGTCGTCGATCAAGCAGGAAGAATCTCGGTGAGACAATCGTTGAGATCCACGCAACGGTAGTGAGCTGAAGCGCGCCAGACGACGCGGCCCGTATTCCCTTGGAGGGGAGGGATTTTGTTGCGGCCAGGGCAGGTGTTCGCGGGGTATTCGATTGTGCGGCCACTCGGTTCCGGTGGGATGGGCGCGGTCTACCTCGCCGAGGATCCGGTGCTGCCGAGACGGGTGGCGCTGAAGGTGCTTGCCGAGCAACTCGGCGCCAATCATCGCTATCGCAGCATCTTCCGGCGTGAGGCCGATCTGGTGTGTCGCCTGGACCATCCCAACGTCGTCTCGGTCTACAACCGGGGCGAGGAGGACGAAGCCCTCTGGATGGCGATGCAGTATGTCGACGGCACCGACGCGGGCGAGCTCATGCACTCCGAACCCGGCGGATTGGCGCCGAACCGGGCGGCGCGCATTGTGTGTGAGGCCGCGAAGGGGCTGCATCACGCGCACGAGCAGAACTTGCTGCACCGTGATGTCAAACCGTCGAACATCCTGGTCGCCGCCGGTGCCGATGGTGAACGCGTGCTGGTCGCGGACTTCGGTCTGGCCCGCACCGTCGAAGATGCCGCGACGGTCACCGAAACGGGTTGGCGCGCTTGCACTCCCGCCTTCGCCGCGCCGGAGGTGCTGCGGGGACTCGCGGTCGATCGTCGGGCGGATATCTATTCGCTCGGCGCCACCCTGCTGGCGCTGCTCACCGGCGCGAATCCGAACGGCGGTGCACCCTCGCCGCCCGGCGGCGCCCGAACGGTGCGGGATACGCTCGCGCCGACTCGGGTGCGTCCCGATGTGCCACCGGCACTGGACGAGGTCATCGCACGGGCGATGGCGGTGGAGCCGGAGCGACGCTATCGGACCTGCGTGGAATTCGCGCGGGCTGTCGAGCTGGCGGTCAGCGATACCGAGCGCTGGCCGCGGCGGTGGGGTGTGACCGGTCTGGTCCGTGGTCCGCGCGGCCGCATCGCCGCGCTCGGGGCGATCGCTGCCGTGGCCGTGGCAGCGGTGACGACCATTATCTGGCCGACCCCGCACCGATCCGATGGCGCGGCCCCGACGACAGTGCCGCGGACGAGCGCCGCGCCGCCGGGGCTGCTGCGCTGCTACTGGCGGGTGCGGGTACCGATCGGCACCGACTTCTATCTCGAATTGCCTAGTGGGGCCGCCGATCACGACGATTCGCGTTGTGCGCTCAATGATGGCGATCGAGGCGAATCGGTCATGGCCCTGCGGCAGGCGCTGACCGTGTGCCACGGCATCGAACTGGACTCGACGACGGTCTACGACACCCCGATGAAGCGCGCCATTCGGCATCTGCAGGTCGACTACGGTGCCGCGGTCGACGGCATCTACGGACCGGAGACGCGGGCAAAAGCCATACAGTGGCCGGTATTCCGGGTCGCCGACGGTGCCTTCGACGGCCGATGTGTACCAGCGCCATGACAACTGGTGCCGTGCCGCCGCCCGCGGTGGATGTGCGCATTCTCGGCCCGGTCCGGTGCTACGTCGCGGGTCGGCCGCTCATCATCGGTGGGCCGCTGACCAGGACGATGCTCGCGGTTCTCGTCGTCAACCGGCGCAATGCCATCTCGCCGACGCGGTTGGCGAACACCATCTGGGACGGCGAGCCGCCACCGAGCTTTCGGGCGAGTCTGCACAATCGTATCGCCGAACTGCGGTCCGCGCTGCAGGCCGCCGAGGTGGCCGCGACCGTGCTGTTGCGCACCGACACTTCCGGCAACTACTGCCTCGACATTCGCGATGAGCAATGCGATCTCGGCCGTTTCGAACAGGCCAGGACCGAGGCGATGGCCGCATTCGACAGCGGTGATCACGAGCACGCCGCCGAGCATTTCCTGCGGGCACTCGGGGAATGGAGCGGCGCGGCGCTGGACGGGTTACCGATGTCCACCTTTGTCGAGGCGTTCTGCGCGCATATGGACGAGGAACGCCACCGCACGCTCGAGGCGCGGCTGGATCTGGAGATCGCCGCAGGCCGTGCCGCCGAGGTCATCGGGGAGCTGCGGGCGTTGACCGCGCGTCATCCGCTGCGCGAAACCCTGTGGGCCCAGCTGATTACGGCACTGTACGAATCGGGGCGCGACGGCGATGCGCTCGAAGCCGGTCGGGTCATGCGCAGGATACTGCGAGATCAAGGCATGGATCCGAGCCCGCGGTTGACCGCGCTCGAACAGCGGATCCTGCGTCGTGAGCCGTTGCCGACCCGAAATAGACTTCGCTTGCGCCTCACTGTGGATACCGATGGGTCGACGCTGCTGGAGACGCTCGGCCACGTGCTGCTGTACGTCGAGGACGGCAGGCGCTTCGAAGTGACCGAGGCGGGGATGACGATCGGTCGCAGCGCCGATAACGACATCCGGCTCGAGGATGCGAAGACCAGCCGGCATCATGCGCGCGTGGTGCTGGACGGCGCTGCGGTCCGGATCGAGGATCGCGGGTCGGCCAATGGCGTGTACGTCAATGAACAACGCATTCGGGGTCGAGCGGCTCTGGTGCACGGGGACCGCATCCGGATCGGTTCGGTGACGCTCGAGTTGCGGCGTCCGCTCGCCTGAGTCGGCGTGCGAGTTCGTTGGTGAATCGTTGGTCCGCCATTGGTCGCGCTTCCTACCTTGGCGCTACCAGCCTCACCAGCAGGGTGAAGCTTCGCGCACCACGAGGAACATCATGTACGCAGCACAGCTTTCCGGCGCTCAGCGGATTCGCCGGGCGATTGCCGCGGCGGCCATCGGGGTCGCCGCGGTGGCCGGAACCGCCGCGATCGCGGCGCCCGCACGGGCCGAGGTCCAGTACCCGGCGTCCATCGGTCAGTGTCTGGCGGCCAAGCCGACATTGAGGGAAGGAGTGCGCAACCAGGGGCCGTGTGTCGCGGCGGTACAGGCATTCCTCGGCTACAGCTATGGCAATGGCCATATCGATGTCGATGGCAAGTTCGGTCCGCAGACCAAGGCGGCGGTGCGGAACTTCCAACGGGCCGTCGGTATCTACGATGACGGGGTAATCGGTCCCGCTACCTGGCGGTCCCTGCAGAATGCCTGCACCGCGCAGGGGAACTGCGACTACCAGTACCCGTTTCCCCTGCCGTTCTGAGTCTTTGGCCTAGACGCCGCGTAGGTAGCGACCGAAGTGCGGCACCGTGAAGCCGATGGTGCCGCGTTCGGCCGAATAGATCAGGCCCTTCTTGATCAACCCGTCGCGGGCCGGTGAGAGCGAGGCGGGTTTGCGGCCGAGCTCGTTGGCCACCGCCGCAGTCGGTACCGGACCGTCGTCGCCCGCCAAATCGGCCATGGCGCGCATGTATTCGCGTTCGGCCGGGGTCGCCCGCTCGTATCGGGAACCGAAGAATCCGACGGCCAGTTCCTCTTCGGCGCTCGGTGCCGCCACCTCGACGTCCTCGGCGGTGATCGGGCTCTCCGGCGCCTGATCCCAGACGGCCTTGCCGTAGGCCTGCACGAAGTACGGATAGCCATCTGCCCGCAGGTACAGGGCATCCAGCGCTTCCTCGGTGAACTTCACCTCTTCGCGTTCGGCCGGTGCGATGAGGGCTTGATCCGCCGATTCGCGGTCGAGCCGGTCTATGCGGTGGTAGCTGAACAGTCGCTCGGAGTAGCTTTTCGAGGCGGACAGCACCGCGGGTAGGTGTGGCAGTCCGGCGCCGACCACGATCAAAGGCGCGGTGTCCTGGCTCAATTCGTGACAGGCGCCGCAGATCGCGGAGATATCGGCGGGGCCGAGATCCTGCATCTCGTCGATGAAGACCGCGATGCCGACGCCGATATCGCTGGCCAGTGCGGCCGCCTCCTTGAGCAGTTCGATCAGATCGATTTCGATATCGCCGGAATCGGCGCGACCGGTGACCGCGGGCACGTCGATACCGGGCTGCCAGCGATCCCGCATGCCCTTGTCTGCGGTGGAGCGCAACGCGAAAGCCTTGAGTATGCCCAGGAAGTCGTCGACGCGCTCCTGATTGCGGTGTGTCATGGCGATTGCGCGGACGGCCATGTGCAGTGCGGACGACAGTGGGCGGCGCAGCTCCTGATCCGGGCGGGCCTCGATTTTGCCGGTGCCCCAACCGCGCGAACCCGCAGCGGAGCGGAGTTGGTTGAGCAGCACGGTCTTTCCGACACCACGCAATCCGGTGAGCATGACGCTGCGTTCCGGTCGACCACGCGCGATCCGCTCCAGCACAATGTCGAAGGCCTTGAGTTGCCTATCGCGCCCGGCCAATTCGGGTGGGCGCTGTCCGGCTCCGGGAGCATACGGATTCCGCACGGGGTCCATGCCCACACACCGTAGCGCGTCTCGTCAGCCGAATCTGGGTATGTATACGGCGTGTCCTAGATATTGCTAGCAAACTGTCGCATGCTGGGACTTGCACTATTGCCATCGCCGCGAAAGTCTCTACGCTGATGGCGGTTCGGTGAACCGTCCAGTACCGGAACGGAGGGGTATGTCCGAGGAACCACTCCCCACCACCGCCGAGGTGGTCGAGTCCTGGAAGGTTCCCACCGGTGCCGCCGCGGCCGGCCGTATCCGCTCCAATATCCTGGCCGCGATCGATCGCGGTTTCGATGATCCGCAGCTCGTAGCGGATCTCGCCGTGGGTCCGCTGGTGGTGGCGCTCGGTCAGCTCGAGGTCGGCTTGGCCGATGCGCGGCGGCGGATCGATGAGCTGGAGCGGGCGCTCGGTCGACCGGGTGCCGGATCCGACGAGTAGCCGTCGGCGGGATCACGAATCCGGTGGGCGCGCTGTCGCTTCCGGTTGGCACCTCGGTTCGATAACACCCGACGTGACGCCGATACCGTGTCGTGATCATTTGGGCGTGTCGCAATTGCGCCCGCTCGTCCTGGGGTTTTGCGATCAACCGCGAAGACGCAGGTCTGTGGGCTGGACAACACCGCGTCCTGGCCGTAATCTCTTCGTGACTTAGTGGAGTCTGTCGGTTCGGAAGAGAAGCGGCGCCACTGAGTTACCGCCAAAACGGCTGTCGGGACCACCAATTCCGGCTGCCGTACCGGGACCCAGAGATTCAACTGGGAGTTGGGGCCGTTCTGCCGGTCCGAACCGACAGCTGACCCGGTCGGCGGGAGAGCAGAAAGATCGGAGACTCGGCTCGGTGGGTAAACACAGCTTGCAGCGGGAATCGCGGCTACCGAATTCCGTCAAGGGTGCGCTCGTCATGGGCGCGGTCGCCGCATCCACTGGTGCGATGCCGGCGATCCCCGCGATGGCAGCCACCATCAACGTCCCTGGGATCGGTGATTTCGACGTCCCGGTTCCGCCGGAGTTCGATCAGCAGGCCCAGGATCTGGGTAAGCAGCTCACTCAGGCGCTCGCCTCGATGCCCGCCGCGCCCGCCCCGCAGGCCGCCGCCCCGCAGGCCGCACCGTCGCTTCCCGGCCTCTTCGCCCCGGCCCTGCCGGAGATGTTCCACCAGGACACCGTCAGTGACATCGCGCTGGACGCCGCCAAGACCAAGGTCGGCGCGCAGTACTCCTGGGGTGCCTCCGGACCGTTCAGCTTCGACTGCTCGGGTCTGGTCCAGTGGGCCTACAAGCAGGCCGGAATCCAACTGCCGCGCACCAGCTTCGAGCAGTCGCATGTCGGCGCGCCGGTCGCGTTCGAGGACCTGCAGCCCGGCGATATCGTAGTGACCAACGGCGGCGGCCACGTCGGCCTGTACGCGGGCGACGGCAAGCTGCTCAATGCGGTCCAGTCCGGTCAGCCGGTGTCCTACACCCCCCTGCGCCCCGACATGGTTGTGACGGCACGCCGTATGGTCTAAAGGTGGCACCTGCCCAACCGACCACCAAGAACACCGCCCCGAGCCAGGCCCGTGTGGACTCCTGGACGTGGGCGGTGCGTCTTTTCAAGACCAGATCCGCCGCCGCGGAAGCCTGCCGCGGCGGCCATGTCCGCGTGAATGGTGTTGCGGCCAAACCGGCCCAACCGGTTCGCCCTGGTGACGAGGTTCGCGTCCGGGCCGGTGGCGTGGAACGCATCGTCATCGTGGAGCGCGTTATCACCAAGCGGGTCGGTCCGCCGATCGCCGCACAGTGCTTGATCGACCGCAGCCCTCCACCGCCGCCCCGTGAGATCGTCGCGTCCATGCCGCGCCGCGACCGCGGCTCCGGTCGGCCCACCAAGCGGGAACGTCGCGAGACGGACCGCCTGCTTGGACGCACGGACAACTGAGGCGCTAGTGCACGCCCGATTTCGCGGTGCTGGTCGCTATCCGGCTGGCCGCGAGTGCGGCGGCGGCGATGGTGCACAGGGCGCCGAGCATCATCGCAGATGCTTCGCCGGGCACCAGGACATGTAGTTGTGAGCCGACGGTGACGGCGGCGACCGGGACGCCGACCTGTGCCGCCGCGAGGGTGCCGAAGGCGATCGGCTGTCCGGCGACGCGGGCGACCAGATGCGCCAGCACCGCGCCGATGCCGAGTGCGAAACCGAGTCCGATCAGCCGTGGGTGGTCGCCGAACTCGCGCAGGTCGAGTCGGGCGCCCAGCCAGACGAAGAACAGCGGGCCGAGGAAGCCGTCATTGATGGCGAAGAGTTGGCGGGCCACGCGACGCGGCTCCCCGATTCCGGCGACCGCCAGTCCGGCGGCGAATCCGGCGAGCATGATCGAGACACGGGTCTGGGTTGCCAACGCGCACAAGGCGAACAGCACCGCGAGACTGACCCGCAGTTCCAGGGCGAATGCGCGATTCTCGGACAGCCGATGTACCCGCCGTCGCCGACCCGAACGCTCCAGCTCGCGCAGCACCAGGAACAGCACCGTGGCGGCCGCCGCGACCGCGACGGAGCCGAGTGCCGCGCGACCCGTATTCGCCGGATCGATCACCAGTGGCAGCGCCACCACGCACGCGGTATCGGCAATCGCGACCTGGGCGGTGAGGGCGAGTACCGGGCTACCTCGCAGGCCGACCGAATCGATGATCGGCAGCACCAGCGCCGCCGATGAGGACGCCATCAACACCGCATAGACCGCACCGTGCCCGGTTCCGAACCAGCGGGCCAGCCCGAGACCGGCAGCGGTGGCGAGCAATCCGACCAGGATGGCCCGGACCGCGCCCTTCCCGAGTGCGGAGCGCACGGCCGGATCACGCACCGGGACATGGGTGCCCGCGACGAACATGACCACGGCGAAACCCATATCGGCGAGAAAGGTGAAGATCGGGTCGGCGGCGTGCAGGACGCCGAATCCGGTGACGCCGAAGACGACGCCTGCGAGCAGTTCACCCAGGATCACCGGTATGTGCCAGTGCTGTCGCAGGGCGAGCAGCGGTCCGCACAGTCCGAGCGCGATGACCAGGGCGAGGGTGCCGAGGGTCATTGCGGCATGGCGGCGATCTTCGCTGGAATGGCGATATTCTCATCGGCCCAGTGCACGGCACAGACGCGGTGGTAGCCATCGGCGATCACCATGGGCACGCCGGTGCGGAAGTCGCCGCGCACCAGCAGAATCGGGGACAGCGACTTGCGATTATTGATCTTGATGAGATCGCGACGGACATACGGATTCTCGGCCGGCACCAGTTCGAGTCCGGCCGCGCGCAGGATGTCCTTGGCCTTCTTGTGCACGACCGGTGCCGCGCGTAGTTCCGCGATCACGGCGTCGACCACATCCGGTGCGGCGAGCAACTCCAGATAGTCCGCGGCCGCCGGGTAGTCGTGTTCCTCGGGCAGGTCTTTCCACGTCACGGGGATGATTGCGGTTGCCATTCGCCCATCATCGCGCCCGATGTCAGCGAGCATGGGGAGATCGGTGGGTGTTTCCACTACGGCTGGGTCAGGTGGCCTGCGCCGTAGAGTGCTCGGCATTCGCCGCGGCGCAGTTTGCCGCTGGAGGTCTTCGGGATCCGGCCCGGCGCGACCAGGACGACGGCTCCCGGTGTCACCTCGTGGGCGGCCGCGATGGCATTGCGGATGCGGCGAGACAGTTCCATTGGTTCGGTGACCTCGGGGTCGACGAGCTCGGCGACGACCACCAGATCCTCGCGGTCGCCGACATCGTGGCCGAATGCGGTTACATGGCCGACACGCACTTCGGGTGCGCAATCCGAGACCGTGGATTCGATATCGGCCGGATAGTGGTTGCGGCCGTCGATGACGATGAGATCCTTGCGTCTACCGACGACATAGAGGTGGCCTTCGTACCAGAAACCGAGATCGCCGGTGCGCAGCCAGAGTTCGTCGCTATCGGCCAGGGTCGCTCTGAAAGTCGCCGCGGTGGCGACCGGATCGTTGTAGTAACCGGCGCAGACATTGGGGCCGCTGACCCAGATCTCGCCGACGGTGCCCGCTGCGACTTCGGTGTGCTCGTCGGGCTCCACCAGCACAATCCGCTGGCCTACGGGTACACCGCAGCCGACGAGCGCAATGCCGTGCGGTGCGAGCCGTGCGTGCCCCTGCGCCAAGGCTGTACGGTCGAATCGATGCGCGACGGGTTCGACCGACTGATCGGATACGGTCACCGAGAGCGTGCCCTCGGCGAGGCCGAAGCCCGGTGTGTGGGCGTGGTGCCGGAATCCGTAGGGGGCAAAGGCTTCGGTGAAGTCGGTCAGTGCCTCGGCGCGGATCGGTTCGGCGCCGTTGAGGAGTGCGTCGAGACCGGACAGGTCCAGGCCCGCGCGGTCTTCGGGGGTGGTTGCCGAGACCGCGAGGGTCAGACCGAAATTGGGGCTGCCGGTGGCGCCGGCATGATAGTCGCTGAGGGCACGCAGCCAGCGGATGGGGCGTTTCACGAATTCGGTCGGCGCCATGGTGACGCCGGGTACGCCCGCGTAGAGCGGTAATGAAAGGGCCAGGATCAGGCCCATATCGTGAAAGAACGGGAGCCAGGACACGATGGGGCCCGCGCGCACGGCGGGTACCGCGGTCCACAATTGATCCAGTGCGGCACCGAGATTGGCGTGGGTCACTTCGACGCCCGCTGGTGCCCTGGTCGATCCCGAGGTGTACTGCAGATAGGCGGTCCCGGCTCGGACGGCATCGACAACGGGGGCGTCCGCGGGGGTGGTGTCCGGCGTGAGTTTCAGCACCTGCCCCAGCGCTGGCCCGAGGATTTCGCCGGTAGCGGTGTCGGTCGCCGAGATCAGGCTCGAGGTGGGTCGGGCATCGGCGAGTACAGCTTCGAGCCGCGGCCGGTTTCTATTGCCCGTCGGTGGAAACAAGGGCACCGCAATTCGATTGCCGTAAAGGCAGGCGAGAAAGGCGATGACGTAGTCGATTCCATGCGCGCACAGGATCGCCACCCGGTCACCGCGATCGGTCGTCGCCCTGAGCCGCTGTGCCTGTGCACCCGCTGCGTGATGCAGTTGGCTGTAAGTCAGCGTGACCGGAGTGCAATCCGATCCGCGGTAACGCAATTCGGTGTACGCACTGTCGTTGGGCCTGGACTGCGCCCACTCGGCAACCCGGGCGGCCAGGATGTCGGCCTGCCACGTCGTATTCGGCACAGTCACAGCATCCCGTCGGATTTCCTGGCGGCGACTCGGTCGGCCAAAGCGGCACCGAGTGCGGTGATGGTCGGGTGTTGGAACAGTTCGGCGGTCGAGATGCGGATATCGAGTCGAGTTTCGAGGTGGCGCCGCATTTCTATGCCGAGCAGTGAGCTCAGGCCCAATTCGTTGAAGTTGGCTTCCGGGTCGATCTGGTCGGAGCCCAGGTCGAGGGTTGCGGCGAGGACGGTGCGGATGGTCGCGGAGAGCGGTTCGGTCGGATAACGCTGGGCCGGTGCGGGATTCGGCGGCGCTGGATCGCTTGTCGACGGCTGGTCGGTGAGCAGGGTTCGCAAGCGGGCGGCGACCGGGTCCGAATCGGTGCTCGGTGTGTAGTCCAAGGCGAGCAGGTAGGGGTCGTTGTAATACATGGCCTGGGCGAGCAATTCGGTGCCGCGCGGGATATCGAATGCGGAGATTCCGGCACGCCGCAGATGTACCGCACCGCCCGCGTCCTCGGCGAGGCCCGAATCCCACACGCCCCAGCCGATGCTCAGTACGCGCCGCCCCGGATGGGCGCGGACGAGTGCGTCCATCGCGGCATTCGCACTGGCATAGGCTGCCTGTCCGGGTGCGCCGAGCGCACCGGTGGCCGAGGAGAACAACAGGACGAAGTCGGTCGGATCGGTGGCGGTGAGTTCGATGAGATTGCTCGCGGCGAGGGGTTTCGGTGCGAACATGCGAGTGAGCTGGCGGCTGGTGACGGCCCCGAAGGCAGCGTCGTCGAGTGCTCCCGCGGCGTGGACGACCCCCCGGATGGTGGAACCGCATTCGCGAACATCATCGAGCGCATTTGCCAGATCGCTGCGGTCGGCGGCATCGCAGCGCACTACCACGATCCGGTCCTCCAGTCCGTCCAGGAGTGCGGGCACCGGTCTCGGTGCGCGGGTGAGTACCACGACATCATGGGCACCGGCATCGAGCAACCAGCGCACCGCGACCGACCCGAGCGCACCCAGTCCGCCGGTGACCACATAGGTGCCGTTGGGGTCGATCCGCGTTGGGGTGGTCGAGCGGGGGCGGGCGGGCACGAAACGGCGCGTGGTGACCGCGTCGGCGCGGATGCGGAGTTCATCGGGGAGTTCATGCCGCGCCCCAGTGGCGTCTATCAGCTCACGCAGTCGGGAGACTGCGGTCGGTGAGGTATCGGTCCACACGAGCCGCACTTCGTGGCCCGATTCGAGCTGCAGCGATCGCACCAGACCGGCGACTGCCATCGGCACGATCGTATTGCCCGGCAACGTCGGGCCGCGCTGGCTGTTCGTCGCGGATTGCCGACGGTCGGTCGCGTCGCGGTCGGGGAGGACGATCGTCAAAGATGCTGTGGCTGCTTCGGAATCGACGCGTTGGAGCAGATCCAGCACGCGACCGACCGTGGCGACACTGCTCGCGGACTCGATGTCATGGCGGGTGTGGGTCGCGCCGGATTCGGCGGGCCAGATCACGACGACTGCCGTGTTCGCGGTGCCGGTGCGTCCGGCGAGTACGGCGGAGACGATCGGCCCGGCAGCGTCCGGTTCACGGGCCACTCGTTCGGTGGGCAGGGTGCGGTCGAGTTCTCTGGCGAGCCGGATGGCGAGCTGGGATTCACCGATAACCAAGGCGCGCCGCGGATTTGCGGTTCGCTGGCCGATGCTCTCGGCGAAATGACGAATGTGTTGGAACGGGATCCATGTTTCCCGGCGGAAAGGACCGACCTGCGCTGCGGCTTCGATCGTTGCGAAACGTATTCGAACACCCGACAGCGCGAGCACCGGAACACCGTGCTGATCGGTGCCGATGATGTCACCGGTCAGTCCCGCCGTGGAGCGATCGCGCACGAGCGCATGGGCTTCCGACAGCACCAGATCCGGTTCGGCCGACAGCCAAACGGATTCGATGCCGATCGGCAGCGCAATGGCATCGGTGGGCAGGTGGTCCCGGCTCGCGGCGGCGAGTAGATGCAGACAGCCGTCGAGGGTCGCTGTGCGCTGCAGCGGGGCGGCGTCGAACGATCCCATCGCACAATCGGGTCCGGCCCCGATATCGCGCAGTGCGCGGAAGCCGGGACCGTAGTCGAGTCGCCGCGCGCGCAACGAGTCGTAGAAAACACCTGGCGTGAGCACTCGCATGCGCCGACGGGCGGCCCGATTTGCATCGACCACCCGCATCCATGCGACGATATCCCCGGGTGTGGGGTCACCGGCCAGCCGTGCCGAAGCCAGCGTCCCGGCGCCTGTGACCTCCGCCTGCAACCTTCCAGCACCGCTGGCTCGATAGGTGACGGCGGACAGTGCGGCAAGCGCGGTCCGCTCGTGCACCACGAAATCGGTGATCGTCTGTGCGGTCCCAGCCAAGTGGAGCAGCCTGAGCAGCCAGAAGACCGCGGGGACGGTCGGGACGCCGTGCACGACATGATCGTGGATATCGTCGGCGGGGAACTCGGATTCGGCGATGGGGACGCCGGATGCGGTCGAATCGAAGGCATCTCGGCCGCGGCTGCCGTCGCCTGTGTTCGCGTCCGGGGTACCGCTGGCGGTGTCGAGTCGGTTGGTCGCGGCATGCGTATCTCGGCCGCCGATGGTGCCATGTGCGGCGGTTGTGCTCGGATCGTGGGCATTTCGGCTGTGGACGACATCGAATCCGATGGTTGTGCCGAAGTCGGATACCGAGGAGTCGTTGACGGTGTGGCCGTTCATGGCGTGATCGGTTGCACCATGACAGGTGGTATCGGGCTCAGTCGCGGTGTCGGGCTTGTTGGCTGCGAGGTTGTTGGTCCTGGGCTCGGTGGCCGGGTCGTCGGTCGTGCCGGAATTGGCGGCAGCGACAAGGGCTCCGCTGGAATCGATGGGGGCGACGCGCGAGGTGCTGTGCTCTCGGGCAGTCACATCGGTGGTGTCGGGCTCGCTGGCGACGTCGTGGGTGGTGCGGTGCTCGGGGCCGTCGCTGGCGGCGGGGCGCTTGGTGGCCGCGCCATCCGACGTGCTGGGCTCAGCGGTAGCGACGTTTGTGGTGTCGGGCTCCAGGGTGGGGTACTGGGTGGTGTCGGGATCGAGCGTGGTGATCAGTGGGAAGCGGCGGCGCGACCATTGGCGTGGTGGCGGGGGTGTGGTGAAGGGGCCGTTTGCGGTCCAATTCACCGCGCGGCCTTCGAGGTAGAGCTTGGCGAGGCAGGTCAGGAAGGTTCCGGCTTCATCGTCGCGGGTGGTCACGGCGTGGGTGGCGTCGGCGAATTCGGGGAACTCCCGGATGGCGGGTATCAGTACCGGATGTGGTGCGATTTCCAGTACCGTCGCGAATCCATCGTCGGCGGCTTGTTGCAATGCGGCGGCCAGTTCGACTGTTCTCGAGGCATTTTCGGTCCAGTAGCTGGCATCCATCGCGGCGCTGGTGATCGTTTCGCGGCGACGCGCCGTGGAGTACACCGGAATGCGCGGCACCTGCGCGGTGAGTCCGTCGAGTGCGTCGGCGAATTCGGGGAGCAGCGCGCCGACCTGTGGACTGTGCGCGGCGAAGTCGACGGCGATCCGCTGCGCGAACATCTGCCGGCGCTTGGCCCGTCGGACCAGCGCGGCGATATAGCGCGGCGCACCGGAGACCACCACCGAACGCGGTCCATTGATCGCCGCGATCGCTACCCGCGCATGCAGCGGCTCGACCAGCCGCGCGGCCTCATCCGCTGTCGCCTCCAGCACCGCCATCGCACCGTGCCCGTCGAGGCGCGCCAGAATCCGGCTGCGCTGCACCACGACTCGGGCCGCATCCGAAAGCGATAACGCGCCGCTCACCGCGGCACCGGCTACCTCGCCGAGACTGTGCCCAACCACCGCATCGGGTTCGATACCCCACGCGGCGAGGAGTTCGGCGAGTGCCACCTGGAATGCGAAGATCGCCGGTTGGACGAGTTCCGTCGCGGTGGTGCCGTCGCTCGCCGCACCGCCGGGCGCGAAACCGTTGCGCGGCGTCCACACCCGCCTGCCACCCGCCGCCACAATCGCATCCGCGGCAGCGGTCACCGCGCTCGCGAATACCGGATAGCGAGCCGCCAGGCTCCGCCCCATCTTGGAATACTGACCACCCTGCCCAGCGAACAGGAAAAGCACACCACCTCGCCGCCGCACCGAACTCGCGCCGATCACCCCGGCACCGGAGTCCCCGCCCGCCAGCGCGCGCAACCGACCCACCGCATCGTCCAGATCGCGCGAAACCACTGCGGCACGGGAATTCTCGGGTATCAACCGCGCCGCAGCAGCGGCGAATCGCCGAAGAACTTCGCGATCACTACCTCCTGTGCCGGTGTAGCCCATCGCAACCGCGTCGATTGCGTCGCTCATGCCGTCGCGTGCAGTGTTGCTCGCCTCTTCGCGTGAGGCGTCGTCGGTACCGTCGGGCGCGGTGCCGCCGGTGCTTTTGCGCCCGGCGTTGCTTGCGCTGTCCCGTGAGCCGTCGCTCAGACCGTCGCCGGTGCCCTTCCGCCTGCTGCTTGTGCTGCGTGTCGAGATGTCGCGTATGACATCCCGTGGTGTGCCGGTTGTGCCATCCCGCGAGACGCCGCTTCTGCCGTCGCGTAGATCGTCGCTGGTGCCCTCGTACGGAGCGCTGTTGGTGCCGTCTCGCGAGACGCCGCTCCTGCCGTTTTGCGAGGCGCTGTCGGGTAAGGCGTCTCGCCTTCTGGTCCGTGCGGAGCCGCTCGTGCCAGCCTGTGCGGCGCTGCTTGTGCCGTCTTGTGAGGTGCCGGTGCTGCTGTCTCGCGAGGCGCTGGTGGTGTCATCGCACCTGGCATCGGGTGCGGTGCTGGTTGTGCCGACTTGTGCGGCGCGGCTTGTGCTGGCCATGCCGACTCGTGAGGTGCCGCTGGTGCCGTCCCGCAAGACACCGCTCGTCCCGTTGCGCGAGGCGCCGTCGGGTACGGCGTCTCGCCTGTCGGTCCGTGCGGAGCCGCCGGCGCCAGCCGAGGTCATCTCACTCGACCCGAGACCTTCGAGCAGATCGGCCCATTGCAGCGCGCGCGAACGCAACTCCGTATCGTCGCGACCGGAGACCGGAAGCAGTACGGGCGGTTCAGAACTCCGATGGCATTCGGGTGCCAGGCCACGCAGTACCACATGCGCATTCGTCCCGCCGAATCCGAATGAGCTGACTCCGGCGTGCCGGGCGTGCACCGGTGTTTCGGTCCAGTGAACAGGTTCGGTCGGCACTCGCAGTCCGTGCTCGGCGAGCTTCAGCAGCGGACTCTCCGTGTGGAAATTGATGGTCGGTGGGATTACACCGTGCCGAATGGACAGCGCCGCCTTGACCATTCCGGTGATACCGGCGGCCGCCTCCAGATGTCCGATATTGGATTTGACCGAGCCGATCCAGGTCGGCTCGGCATCGACTCCGACTACCGCGGCGAGTGCGCCCACCTCCACGGCATCACCCAATGGCGTTCCGGTGCCATGACATTCGACATATCCGACAGCACGTGGATCGAGTCCGGCCCGTGCCCATGCGGTACGGATGGTGTCCTGCTGGGCTCGACCGTTCGGCGCGTACAGCCCATTGGACCGCCCGTCCGAACCGACCGCCGTGCCGAGGATTTCCGCGTATACCCGGTGCCTGTCCCGCAGCGCATCGGCGGTGCGCCGCAGCACCACGACGGTGCATCCGTCACCCCGGGTATATCCGTCGGCCGCGGCATCGAACGGTTTACACCGCCCGTCGGGCGCGAGGAACCCACCCTCGGCCAGGTACTGCGAGGTATGCGGCAACAGCGTGAGATTCACCCCGCCGACGATCGCGAACGGGACCGCCTCATCGGCCAGCAGGCGTACCGCAAGATCCACCGCGGCCAGTGAGGACGAACAGGCGCTGTCCAGCACCAGACTGGGTCCATGCAGGTCGAGGACGTAGGAGAGCCGGTTGGCGATGATGCTGAGCGCCGAACCGGTGACCGCGTAGGGCGCATCGTGCCCGTCGCGGCCCAGCACCGCGATGCCGTGGTCGTAGGCGCACGCACCGAATACCACCGCCGCCCCGGAACCCCTGGTGCGATAGCCGATTCCGGCATCGTCGAGCGCCTCGACCGCGACCTCGAGCGCCAGCCGCTGCTGCGGATCCATCAGCGCGGCCTCGCGACCGGAGATGGCGAACCAGTCATTGTCGAACGCGTCGACATCGGCGAGGTATCCGGCGTGCCGTGTACCCGGTCGACCTGGCGGCGGTGCACCGGTGGCATCCCGGCCATCGCACAGCATCCGCCAGAACTCGGGCACATTCGACGCGCCGGGCACCCGGCAGCCGATGCCCACGATCGATACCGGCGGATACGGCCGGACGGCGGCGGGATCGCCTTTCCGATTTGTGGGCGGGGTGCTCATCGCATCGCGAGATACTCGACAAGCTGCTCGATGTCCGGATGGTCGTAGAGGGCGGTGAGCGAAACCTCGACTCCCATGGCATCTTCCAGATGCGCCGTCAGTCGCGCCAGTTGCAGCGAGCCAAGGCCGAGATCGTTGAACGGCGCACTGGTCGAGACCGTTGTGGCATCGATATTCAGCAGAGCGGCGATGGCGGCGGTGGCAGCGCTCAGTAGCGCGGCACGTCGCGAACCGGATCTGTTCGAAACACCATCGGCGACTGTTCGCAGGTCGCTCGAGACAACACCCTGCCCGTCCGGAAGACCAGGCCCCATCCGTCCTCCTCCCGTCGTCGGAGGGCTGGTGCCCCCACGCCGGTACCCCCTGCGATTATGCCGTAGATATCGGTGCGATCAAGGTGTCCTTCGATCGCGAGCAGGCGGGTGAAATGTCCGGAATTGTCCTGCATACCCGGTTCTTTCGCGGTTTGCGGTGATCGCTTACGGTGGCACCGTGCCCGAATTCGGAACCGAGCGGACGCCCATCCTGCCGACCGTGCTGCGCTGCTGCACCGCACTGGCGGCCACACCGGGGCGACTGCTGCGTCCGCGTCGTCCCGATACCGCGTTGCTGGCCGGTCTGGAGCCGGTCCCGCTGCCACAGACCAAGGTGACGGTTGGGCTCACCGTCCTGATGCAGGCTCGTATGGCCGCTCCCACCGCGATTGTCGCGGAGGGCGTGCGCAGCCTGCGCGAATTGCCGATGACGATGTCGGCCTATCTGATCGAACATCCGAAGGCTCGATTCCTGGTCGATCCGGCCCTGTGCGCTGGTGTGCACGATCGGGTGCTGCCCGAACTGCCGTTCCCGATTCCACTGCTGGTCGCGCCCGATAAGCCGGTGCTCGGGCTCTCGGACGCGCTGGCCGCCCGCGATATCGCCGTCGATGCGATCGATTTCGTCCTGCCGACCCATCTGCACTGGGATCACATCTCCGGCCTGCTGGAACTGCCCGATTCCGTCACTATCCGACTCCCCGCCGTCGAACGCGCCTGGGCACTCGACGGCCCGCATGCCCCCGTCGGTGTTGCCCGCGGACCGCTGCGCGGTCGCACCTTCGACACCTTCGAACTCGACGGCCCGCCGGTGCTCACCTTCCCGCGCAGCCTGGACCTGTTCGACGACGGTTCGGTGCTGCTCGTCGATCTCGCCGGACATACCCCGGGCAGTATCGGCGTCCTGCTCGCGGTCGACGACGGCACCCGGGTATTGCTCGCGGGCGACGCGGTGTGGAACAAACTGCAGATCCAGCTGATCCGCGAAAAGGCACCCATGCCCGGCCAACTCTTCGATGCCGACCGCGACGCCACCTTCGCCACCATCCACCGCTTACACGCCCTACCCGACGGCATCGAAATCGTCGCGGCCCACGACTATGCCGCCGTCGAGGCACTGGCAACGCGACAGCGGTAACCCGCCTGATCGCGGCAAATTCAGTCGATGCCCTCGTCGAGTTGCTGCCAAGTGGCGTGCACTTCGAACGGCACCAGCGAATCGATCGCCGCGGCGGAACCGTCGGATCGGCTGCGGTGACCGGCCGAGACGTATTCCCCAGCCGAGTTGAGCGTCAGCATTTCGATCGAGACCGCAGGACCGTCCTCATTGGCCATCCGGACGATCCAGTAGTGCTGGATCCCGAACCGGGCATACTCGGCGCGTTTGTCGACCAGGTCAGCCGTGATCGTGGTCGGCGAGACGACTTCGACCACTAGCACGGTGTCTGCTGCTGTCGGCTTCATCCGCCATTTCGGCCGAGGCTCATCGATGCGGCGGTAGACAATCATGTCCGGCCGCTTGTAGTGGAAGGGAACCTCCGAGACCAGCATGTCCACATCCCGGTTGACCCGCAGGCACGGCTCCGCCGAACCGCGTTTGGCATGGCCGTCCAGCAGTACCCGTTCGATATTGCGTGCTATCGCATTGTGATTCGGCGAGGCCGATTCGCAGTGGATGATCATCCCGTCTTTGATCTCGACATTGCGTGCGATGTCCTCGGGCATAGACAGGTAATCGTCTATATCCACCGGCAGGATGTAAGTCTTCGGCAGAGACCAGTCGAACGCTTCGGACACGATGACCGTCCTTTGGTTGGTAGTCGACGTCATCGTATGTCAGCGTGCGGGGCCGATCGGTCGCAGTCACCCCCGATGGACTGCGCCGAACGGTCCGAGTACGAGACGAGCCCCCGGGGCGGCCCGGGGGCTCGTAACGGGTGGCCGCGCTCAGGCGACCACCTTCTCCGCGAGCCGCGCGGTGATCAGTTCCTCCGCCTCGGCGACCATTCGGCCGATCAGTTCGGCGCAGGACGGGATGTCATGGATGAGGCCCTGGGCCAGGCCCGCGGACCAGATGCCCGCATCGAGGTCGCCCTCGTCGAAGACGCGTCGTCCGCGCGCACCCGCGACCAGATCGCGGACATCGTCGAAAGTGCCACCGGCCTTTTCGATTTCGACGACCTTGCGGCTGATCTCGTTGTCCGCTACGCGCGCGGTATTGCGCATGGTCCGGAAGATCAGCTGGGTGTCGAGTTCGGAGTTGGCGACGATCTTCTCCTTGACCTTCTGGTCGATCGCCGACTCCTGGGTGCACAGGAAGCGGGTGCCCATATTGACGCCGTCGGCACCGAGAGCGAGCGCGGCGACCAGACCGCTGGCATCGGCGATACCGCCGGAGGCGATCATCGGAATGTCGAGCACTCGTGCGGCGGCCGGGATCAGGATCAGCCCGGGGATATCGTCTTCGCCCGGATGTCCGGCACATTCGAAACCATCGATGCTGACACCGTCGACCCCGATCTTCTGCGCTTTCAACGCATGCCGCACGCTGGTGCACTTGTGCAGCACCTTGATACCGGCCGCTCGGTAGTACGGCAGGAAGGGCTCCGGATTGCTGCCCGCGGTCTCGACGATCTCGATACCGCTGTCGATGATCGCCTGCACATATTCCGCATATGGCGGCGGATTGATCGACGGCAGGATCGTGACGTTCACGCCGAACGGTTTATCGGTCAACTCCCGGGTCCGTTCGATCTCCTTGCGCAGGTCGTCAGGGGTGGGCTGGGTGAGTGCGGTGATGAAGCCGAGCCCGCCGGCGTTGGCGACGGCCGCGACGAGACCGGCGCGGCCGACATGCATCATGCCGCCCTGCACGATCGGGTGTTCGACGCCGAATATCTCGGTGAACCTGGTACGCAGCATTGCGCCTTCTCCTATGCGTTGCGGGGCGTGCCAGTGGCGCCCATACGCAGTGATGGTGACATGGGAATCATCCGCTGTTCAACTCATAAGTAAGCCGGGATTCGCATCGTATGCCCCTCTGAACGTGTACTGAATCTCGAGAAGGTGCTGATGATGGCTGGTATATATGCAGCTAGATGCGATTTTCGGCCTGAGGTATCCGCGTTGAGACGATTAACAGCGGTTCATATCTTGGTGTGTTGCCGCGACAATAAGTTAGTTGTTATTCTGCTCTCAGTTCAGCCCACCGGCGCTGTCGGACCCACCGGCGCGTGGTTGGCGGTCCGAGAGGAGTGGCATGACCACCGGTGCACAGGCGCTCGACGAGCCGATCAGGTCGCGGCGCAACCACTGGAACAACCAGATCGCATCGCATGCGCAGATGCGCCCGGACGCGGTCGCCGTGCGGTTCCGTGGTGTGGACACCACCTGGCGGCAGTTGCACGAGCGCTCGCTGAAGTTCGCCGACGCGCTCGCCCGCCGCGGCATCGGCTTCGGCGACCGGGTGCTGATCCTGGCGCTGAACTATCCCGAATACCTCGAGGCCGTCTTCGGCATCAACGCACTCGGCGCCATCGCGGTCCCGGTGAACTTCCGGCTCACCCCGCCCGAGGTCGCCTATATCGTCAGCGATTGCGGCGCCAAGGCGATCGTCACCGACACGATGCTGCAGCCGTTGGCCACCGCCGTGCAGGGCCAGGCGCCCGAGCTGGCGACCTGCATCGTGATCGGCGGCCAGACCACCGATTCGGTGCTCGGCTACGACGATGTGCTTGCCGAGGACGGCGAACCACATACGCCGCTCGACCTTCCCGAGGACACCCCCGCGCTGATCATGTACACCTCGGGCACCACCGGCAGTCCGAAGGGCGCGGTGCTCTCCCACGCGAATATGAATGCCCAAGCGCTGACCTGCATTCGGGCCACGGAGATCGGTACCGATTCGGTCGGCTTCTGCACCTCACCGCTGTTCCATATCGCCGGACTCGGCAGTCTCGCACCGTATTTCGTGCTCGGCGCCAAGACCGTGCTGCATCCGCTCGGTGCGTTCGATCCCACCGAATTCCTCGACGCCGTCGAACGCGAGCAGGCCACCACCGCCTTCTGTGTGCCCGCGCAGTGGCAGCTGATCTGCGAGGAGCCGAGCGTCAAGCAACGCAAGCTCGCGCTGAAGGTGCTCAGCTGGGGTGCGGCTCCGGCCTCGGATACCGTGCTGCGGGCCATGGCCGACTGCTTCCCGGACGCGGTCAATGTCGCGGTCTTCGGCCAGACCGAGATGTCGCCCATCACCTGTGTGCTCGAGGGGAAGGACGCGATCCGCAAGCTCGGTTCGGTCGGCAAGCCCATTCCGACCATCCAGGCCCGCGTCGTCGACGATGAGATGAACAATGTCGCGCCCGGTGCGATCGGCGAAATCGTCTATCGCGGACCGACTCTCATGCAGGGCTACTGGAATAAGCCGGAGGCGACCGCCGAAGCCTTCGCCGGTGGCTGGTTCCACTCCGGTGACCTGGTCCGCGCGGACGAGGAGGGCTTCCTGTGGGTGGTCGACCGCAAGAAGGACATGATCATCTCCGGCGGCGAGAACATCTACTGCGCGGAGGTGGAGAATGTGCTTTTCGCACATCCGAAGATCCGCGAGGCCGCGGTGGTCGGGCGGGCGCACGAGAAGTGGGGTGAAGTGCCGGTCGCCGTTGTCGCCCTTACCGATCCGGATGCCGAACTGACCCTCGACGAGCTGGCGCCGTTCCTCAACGAGAACCTGGCCCGCTACAAGCATCCCAAGGATCTGGTGATCGTGGCCGAGCTGCCGCGCAATGCCAGCGGCAAGGTCGTGAAAGTGCAGCTGCGCAAGGACTATTCGTCCTGAGTTCGCCGGAATCGAAGACATCGGCGGCGCCGCTCGAGCGCCGGAGCTGATCGGCACCTCGGTATGACGATCAGCCGCCTGCGTGGCTGATCCGTCCGGTGTGCGATACCCGGCTCGTCAGGCCGGGGCCGATCAGATCTTCAAGGCGACGGTAGGTTTCGGCCGCGGGCAGCGGTGGTTCCGCATCCGCGATCGAGCCGAGCAGGCCGACGACGCCCCAGGACAGGAAGGTCATCGTCACCGCGAATTCGTCGTCGTCCATCTCGAGTCGACCCGAAAGCTGTTCGGTGAGGATTTCTTCCACCATGCGCCGCGTCGAGCGCAGCAGCACTCCGGTCGCCCGGCGACCCAGCAGCGCCCGATAGACCTCAGGATTCGCCGCTGCCAGCCGGAACAGCGTGTACAGCGGCGCGAGCGGTTCCGAATGGTGCGGCGCGCCCGGATCATGCACGGCCGATCCGGCATCCGCGACCGCCGCGCGCAGGTACTCGGTGCTGCTGACCAACAGCAGATCGTCCTTGTCGCGGAAGTGCGCGTAGAAGGTGGAACGTCCGACGTCGGCGCGATTCAGAATGTCCTGCAATGTGATCCGGTCATAGCCGCATTCGATCATCAGCTCGATCAGCGCGCGGTGCAGCAGGCTCTTGGTGCGACGCACCCGGCGATCGGTGCTGGTCATCGGCATCCTCCGAACGCGAATACTGCGTTTCCGTACAGATTGTGCGAATCCGTTCAGAACGGCACGATATCCGCACTTTTGCTTCTGGTCGATCCGGTTATCTGGTCCGATTATGAACTCATGACCGGAAACGTACAACCGTCCAATAAAGTACATGCCGACCGAAACTCCGAGGTCGGCATTCTCATCACCAAACCGCGCGGCTACCTCGCCGTGAAATCGGCCTTCCTGCTCGGCCGGGTCGGGAGTCTGAACGCTCGACTCGTCGAGCTGAGCGGTGTCGCCGCGGGTGATCATGCCGTCGACATCGGCTGCGGTCCCGGCCAACTCGTCCGGGCACTCGGCGATCGGGTCGGACCGTCCGGTCGAGTGATCGGTATCGACCCGTCCCCGGAGATGATCGATTACGCGAATAGCCGCGCCACCCCCAACTGTCGTTTCGAAGGCGGCGCCGCCCAGTCGCTGACTTTGCCCGATGCCTCGGTCGATGTGGTCACCTCGACCTTCGTCATGCATCACATTCCGGAGGCACAACGTACGGCGGCACTGGGACAGATGTTCCGGGTGCTGCGTCCCGGCGGCCGACTGCTGCTCGCCGACACCCACCCGACCGGAAAGGTGCTGCCAGCGGCGGTTCGGCTCATGTCCCGATTCGCCGCGCGCCGCACCGACGACCCGCACGCGCCGGGACACCATGCGGACCCACTGGCGGTCATCGACATTCGCCGCTATCGAGAAGCGTTGCGGGCCGCCGGATTCGGAACGGTCGACTTCACCACGATCCCCCCGACGACCGGCGTACTGGTGGCTACCAAGGACGCCTGATTCAGATCATGTCCTTCGATGTCATCCAGCGCATGGTGAACCAGCCGCAGAAAACCGGCAGCCAGCAGGTGAGCACGCGGTAGAGCAGCACCGCAGGTACGGCAATGGTCGCGGGCAGGCCGAAGGCGCCGAGACCACCGATCAGTGCGGCCTCGACGGCGCCGACGCCACCGGGTGTCGGCGCGGCCGAGGCCAGGGTGCCGCCGATCATGGTGACGATGGTGACGGTGATGAAAGACGCGCCGCCACCGAACGCCTCGACACTGGCCCACAGCGCGAGCGCCTGGCCGATCGTGATGGCACCACAGCCGAGCACGATCACCGAGAAGCGCTTCGGATCCCGAGCCAGATCGCCGAGTTCGCCGAGCACTTCCTGCAACTGCGGACGCACCGAATTGCTCAGCCAGCGACGCAGTTTCGGCACGAACATGAAGGTGCCGATAATGCCGACCCCCACACCCGCGGCCAGATAGAGCACGGTGGCGTCGGGTACCAAATGCGACAGATTCGCCGAGGTACCCGCCGCCACGCTGAACAGGATCAACAGACTGATGTGGGTGATCACCTGCACGGCCTGCTGCAAGGTGACGGCGGCGGTGGCACGCACCGCGCCGAGTCCGCCCTTCTGCAGGAAGCGCACGCTCAAGGCCAGCCCGCCGACCCGTGCCGGGGTAGTGGTGGCGGCAAAGGTATTGGCGATCTGCATGATCACCAGATTGCGGAAGCTGACCAGGCGCGACGCGCAGGCCCACAGCGCGGCCGCCGCACCCACATACGTCAGCGCCGAGACCGCCAATCCGAGCAGCGCCCACCACCAGTTGGCGGTCCGCAGCTGTGAGAAGAAGGTCGGCACTGCGCTGATGAACGGATAGGCGACATAGACCAGCCCGATCAGCAGCACCAGTTGGATGATCTGGTTGCGGCTGAACCGGGTGATCTGCTCGGCCTCGATCTTGTCCTGCCCGGTCTGTTTGCGCACTTCGTCGCGTGCCGCAGCGACCACCTCGCCCCAGTCCGGAATCGACTTCTTGATTCCGGCGGGCATGGCGGACTTGGTGAGTCGACTCGCCGCGGTCAGCACCGTCTGCTCGCCGAGCGTATCGATGGCGGTGCGCACCGCGGCTTCCCTGCCGAATATCGCCGTGGTCGAGACCAGCAACTGCGCGACATCGGACTGTCGCTGCTTATCGGACGCGCCGAATTCCGCATTGACGAAACCGTTGAACAGCGTGGCGCCGTTCTCGATTCGGATCTCGGCGGGCCGCAGATCGCCGTGCGAGATCTGGGCGCAGTGCAGGGCGGCCAGCGATTTCCACACGCCGGCGAGCTCATCGTCGGAGGTTTCGTCGAGCGGCTTACCGCGAGGCATGGTGTGCGCGTACAGCATCCAGCCCCGCTCGAGTGCCGCGACGGCGACCTGTTGTACGGCGGCCAGGCCCAATTCGCCGACGGCGATGGCCAGCAGCGCGCGGTGTTCGACGGCACGGTGCATGGATCCGTGCAGTGCCGCGGTTTCGCTGGTGCGGAAGGTGAGCCAGCGCCACAGCTGGCGCAGCGCACCGAAACTGCGCTGATTCTTACCGAACAGCTCGACAATCAACTCGCGCTCGGGACCATCGATGGCCGCGGCGAGCACCAGCGGACCGCGGCCGGCAGGATGCAAGACGGTGAATGCGGTGACGGTATGTCCGCGCCTGGCCAGCACCCGCACCGCCGCATCCAGCGGCACCTCCAGTGCCGGTGTGCCGACGACGAGCACGATCACCGCGCCGACCAACCAGCCGACCGCGAGCCCGAACATGGCCCGTGCGGGCACCACGGTGCTGACTACCAAGTGGATCGGTGCGAATGCCAGCAGCAGGAACCACAGCCAGCGCCGCGGCCGAGTCGGCAGCCACGGACTGGATACGGTCAGCACCGCGGCGAGCATGGCGATCCAGCGCGGATCGTCCAGGAATTGCGACAGGAAGGTATCGAGCCGATCCGGCACCTGCAGATGCCACTGCGGCGCGGACAATCCCGTCCCGGTGATCGATAGCAGCAGGCCCGCCACCAATCCCGCGGCCGCATAGCCCGCGAGCAGCTTCCACTGCCTGCTGATGATCAATTCGATGAGGATCGCGAACGGCAGGGCCAGAATCGCCATCCCGTAGACCAGGTACACCAGATTGGACTGGTCCGGATTGAGGAACCCGACGATATTCGAGACCGAACGCTCCAGCGCCAGCCACTCCGGCCGGGTGATCAGCGAGGCGGCGACGACCACGCCGACCCATAGTGCCGCGAGTACGACACGGATGATGTCACTGGTCCGCCGGATCAGCGGTTGCAGCAGGCTCCCGGTAACCGGGATATCCCGCCCATCGACTCGCATCGCTCCTCCGCCTCCCCGGGCTCCTCCGCCTCCCCGGGCCTTTTGCCGGTCGTGGGTTGGCCATAACCTACCGTTGCGGGCCGGCGGTTCTCGGGATGGCTGAGTTCTGGGCGTCCCCGGCGAGTTACCCATGTGCTCATCCGCCTCCCCGAACCTTCGGCCGGCCGTTGGGTGCCGCGAGAGTTTCGTCGCGGGCCGACAGTCGGTGAGTAGCTGAGTTCTGGGGGTTCCCGGGGAGTTACCCATGTTCTTACTAGATCAACTGTTGCGTTGGCAGCACGATACACAGCAGCCCGATGGTGCCGACTTACCGGTCAGTAGACGGCCTTGCCGAATCTGGGTAAGCCGATGAGGATCAGGACGAATCAGCCAACGGCTCGGAAGGCAGGACATGGCAGCACAGGATCTATCCGGGAAGACGGTGGTGGTGACCGGCGCCAGTTCCGGCATCGGCGCCGAGGCCGCGGCGAAGCTGGTGGCGCGCGGTGCGACTGTCGCGGTGGTCGGGCGCTCGCCGGAGCGCACCGCCGAGGTGGCGGCGCGGGTCGGCGCGGAGCCGTTCATCGCCGATTTCGCTCGCTTCGACGAGGTGCGCAAACTTGCCGATCAGCTCCTCGACCGCTATCCGCGCATCGATGTGCTCGCCAATAACGCCGGTGGCGCGTGGGCGAAACGCACCGTCACCGATGACGGCAATGAGCTGACCTTCCAGGTCAATCACCTGTCACCGTTCCTGCTGACCGCCCTGCTGCTGGATCGGCTGGTGCAGTCGCAGGCCAGGGTGGTCAATACCGCGAGCACGACCTATCGGATGGCGAAACTGGACCTCGACACCGTCAACGCATCGACCGGCTCGTTCAATCAGCTCGGCGCCTACAGCACCTCCAAACTCGCCAATATCATCTTCACCAGGGAACTGGCCCGCCGCGCCGAGGGCACCGGGCTGGTCACCGCCGCATTCCATCCGGGCGTGGTCGCCACCCATGTCTACGACAATGCCCCGCTCGGGCTCGGCGCATTCATCCGCTCGCCGCTGTCGCGGCCCTTCTTCATCAGGGCTGATAAGGGCGCGGATCCGTTGGTGCACTTGGCGACAACATCGGACGAGATCAACGGCAAGTACTTCCACCGATTCAAGGTGGAGCCGCCGCGGAACAGGCAGGCGGTGGACGCCGAACTCGCGCAACGGCTTTGGACGATGTCCGAAGAGATCACCGGAACGACGGGTTCGGCGGAATAGGTCAGTGGGCGTCCGCACCGAGTGCGTGACGCCCACCTTCCTCCGCCACCGCGACGGTGAAGATTTCGCCGCTCATCTCGCCGCGATCGAGTTCGACAATGGCCCGCACCACCTGTTCGGTGACCACCGATGCGGGAAAACCATTGGGTGCGATCGCATTCGCGCGCACTCCGAACTCATCGAATTCGGCCGCGATATGCCGGGTCAGGTGGTTGAGCGCCGCCTTGGATGCCGCGTAGAGCGCCTGTCCGCCGGGGTCCACCCGCGATCCCGAAAGGCTGGAGACATTCACGACATTGCGATTGCGGGCCCGGTTCTCGTCCCCGGTATGCACCCAGCTCCGCTGCGCCAGACGCGTCGACAACCGCAGCGGCACGCCGACATTCAGCGCGAAATGGGGATCGAATTCGTCGAGCGCGGCGTCGCCGTCGACAATGCCGCGGGGCTGAAATCTGCTGTGCGCGGCATTGTTGACCAGCAGATCGATATGTCCGAACCGGGCGAGTGCGATATCGACGACGCGCTCGACCGCACCCGCCACCGTCAGATCGGCCTTGATCACGAATATCCGTGAAGCATTCTCCGGCACCGGCTTTTCCGGTTCGAAGGGGTCGACGAACCATTCGAGCTGGGACGGCGCGGCCGGGGTGCGATTGCGGCAGACCGCGATGATGTCGTAGTCGGTGTACAGGCCGCGGCAGAAGGTGTCACCCAGTGCGCCACCGGCCCCGGTCAACAGACATACCCGGCGTTCAGTGCCACTGTGCAATGCTGTCTCCTCCCCAGCGTCGCACCACATCTTCCTTCGGCCGGTGCAGCCACATCACTACGCTATTGCGCGCGGCGGCGTTATTGCCGACGAAGGTATGCCAGGAGCGCGGGGTGCACTCGAACACCAGCAGCGAATTGTCGAAGGGTGGCACCAGCACCGCGGGAACCGGATTCGCACCCAGATGCGCGTACAGGGCGGTCTCGCCACCATCGCCCGGCCGCCAGTCCGGATTGCCGAAATAGAACAGCACCGCGACCGCGCGCACCGTCTCGCGCGCGAAGAACTCCGGCGTCCGTGGCCCGGTCTTCGGATCCACGGTCCCGACCTCGCCCGGCGAACCCTCGAACCGGGCGGGATGCAAACCATTGTGCGGCGATCCAAACGGGCTCCCCGGCGGATGGTGGAGCACCGCCCCCTCGATATCACCCGTGGTAGCCACCCCCGAGACCCGGGCGATCAGGTCATGCCATTCCCGCGAGAGGAACAGCGCCAACGGCCCATCCCGCAGCCCCGCAAGCGATGCCCTGACCGCACCGTAATCCGCCGCCGATTCGAATGCCTCGGGCCGCTCCCGGCGCGCCCGCGCCAGCTCGTCGGCCAGCCGCCCGTAGAACTCGGGCACGAACACATCCCTGGCATAGATATGCGGAAACGGATCGACCCGGCGAATCCAGCGTCGATGCGCGAACAAATCGGTGAACCACGGCGGCCCCGCGGACTCGGCTACCCCTGTCAACGTCAAATCCCTCCCGAACAACCACGGCGATCCTAACGGCATATCGCGACCCGCGGTGGCCGGGATCTGGTGGCCGATTGCGAAGATCACCGAGTGTGGAATGACCTTCGTGTGTGCTTCATCGGCGATTCCTTCGTCGCGGGTGTCGGCGACCCCCAGTGCCTCGGCTGGGTGGGCCGCCTGGCCGCCGGGAGCTACGCGATCGGGCAGCCGCTCACCGCATACAACCTGGGTGTGCGGATGCAGACCTCGACCGAGATCCTCGGACGCTGGCAGGCCGAATGCGCGCCCCGCTTTCCGAACGGCTCCGATGCGCGCCTGGTCGTCTCGTTCGGCGTCAACGACACCACGCTGATCGACGGACGGCCCCGAGTGGCAGCCCAGCAATCGGCGGCCAACCTTTCCGAACTGCTCGCACAGTCCAGCGAGCGTGGAGTTCCAATCCTGGTCGTCGCGCCGCCGCCCATCGATGATGCCGAGCAGAATGCCAGGACTGCTGGACTCGACGGACATTTCGCCGACATCTGTGCCACAGCGGCGATTCCGTATGTGCGCGTCCATCAACCGCTGCGCGACAGCGCGGTATGGATGGGTGAGGTGCGCGCGGGTGACGGCGCACATCCCGGCGCGGCCGGTTACGACGAGTTGGCCGCGCTCATCCGTCCGCATTGGCGAGAGTGGTTGGCGCGCTGATCATTCCGGCCGGGTGCACACTGCCGAGGTGCCGATCGAGCCAACGTGCGGCGCCCGGCGCCGACGATGCTGTCTGAGACGCGATGTCTCGGGTCGTGCTTCCGTGGCGTCCGGGCAGGTCAGCGTAGTTGTGCTCAGCCGACGGACATGCGGCGCGCAGCCGATTCGGTCCGCTTGCGCCGAGCCACCGCCAGCTCGACCGGCATCGCGCTCGCGTCGACGGGCCGGGTGACCAACTCGTGTAGCGTCGGATGCCAGCGCCCGACCTCGTCGCGGAACGATCCCTCGGTCTCCAACTGACCGATCGCGCCGATCAGCGTCAGCATCGACCGCGCGAACGGGGTGAAGCGCGGGGGCATGGTGCCCTGGCGCAGGGCGTTCGACAGTCGCGGATTCGTCACCCGCAGTACCTGTTTGCGCAGCCAGCGCATGGTGAACCGGTAATTCGCATGTTTGAAGGGTTCGATGCACGGTGCGACCACATGGAACAGATCCTCGGCATCGAGTACCCGGCCTGGTTCGCAGAAGCCGTGCCGCCGTGCCGCCGCCTCCAGTTCCGCGGGCCCGCCGTTGAACAGCGCATCGCAGTAGTCGAAGGCGAATTCCTCGAAACCCTCGGTCGGCCACGGTGCGCAGGCCCCGAAGTCGACGATGCCGAGTCGCCCGTCCGGCAGCACCCGGAAATTGCCTGGATGCGGATCGCCGTAGAGCAGACCGCTGCGAATCCAACTCGATGCCATGAACCGAACGAGCTGCATGCCGACCCGATCCCGTTCGGCGCGGGTGCCGTCGGCGATGACGCGCGGCAGCGGCGTACCGTCCAGCCATTCGGTGACGAGCACATCGCCGCGCTGTTCGATCACCCGCGGAATGCGGAAATCCGGGTCGTCGGCGTAGGCCGCCGCGAAGACCCGTTGATATTCCGCCTCGGCCGCGTAGTCGAGTTCGTCGAGCACACTGGCGCAGATCGCCTCGGTCAAGCCCTTGACATCGGCACCGGGCACGAAAACCGTTGCCAGCATGGAGATCCGGCGTAGCTGATTCAGCTCGTTCGCGACCGCCTGCTTACCGCCGGGATACATCACCTTCACCGCGACGGGCGTACCGTCGCGCCACACGGCGCGGTGTACCTGGCCGAGCGAGGCCGCGGCCGCGCGCCGATCGTCGAACTCCCGGAAATACCAACGCCAATTCGCACCCATGCTGGCGGCCATCGCGGCGTGCACCGAACGCGGCAGCATGGCGGGTGCGGAATCCTGGAGTCGGCTCAGCGCGATTCTGTAGGGCTCGGCGAGATCCGGCGGCAGTGCGAGTTCGTAAATGGCAAGCAGCTGACCGAGTTTGGCGGCGCAGCCCTTCAGCTCGCCGAGCACCTCGAAGATGTGCTGTGCGGTGCGCATCTGGATTTCGCGATCGACCTCGGCGGCCGGTCGGCCCAGTGCGCGCTTACCGATACCCGCGGCCTGACGGCCCGCGAAGGCGACCGGCAGCGCTGCCAATTTCGCATTGCGAACCGCCGTGCGAACTGGGGGTTTACCGTTGGACCTCACCGCGAACCGGCGCGTGCGTCCGGTCGTCGAACTCTCGGCCGATCGACCCTCGCCACGCTGAATTGTCATGACTCACCTCTACACTGCGCGCTGACCAGTGTTACACAGGTGCAGTCTCGCACAGGACGGCATAGACTGTCTGGGACGTATAAGCACCGAGTCGAAAGGTGGCATCTCGATGGGATCCCGAACGGTAGTCGCCGACGTTGCCGATGAGCTGGCACGCCGGGTTGCCGCAGGGGAATATCAGCCGGGGGATTTGATGCCGTCGGTCCGTCAGGTCGCGGAGGAGTTCGATATGAACCGTGCGACCGCGCAGTTGACCCTCGGCCGGCTGGAATCGTACGGATTCGTCGAGGCACGACGCGGCAAGGGGTTCACGATCCGCGATGTCCGTGAGGCGGGCGGCATCGATGTGTATCGGCATCTCTTCCGTTTCTCGATTCCGATGCCGGATGTGGCCATCGAGATGTTCCACGACATTGTCGAGGTGGAGCGCGGCATCGTGATGGAGGCGCTGCTCGCGTATACCAGCAGCGAACAGGAGATCGATTCGGCCGAACTCAAGGCCGCGATCGATGAACTGGAATCGCTTGCCCGACAGGATGTTCCCGACTTCCGGCAGATCCTCGCCATCGAGGTCGGCTTGGTCCGCCGACTGCTCACCGCACTGGGCCTGAGCATGCAGCGCGCGATCATGAACTCCATCGGCGAGATGGTGCTCGAGGTGCCCGAGGCCGTCGAGGCCTTCTTCGCGGGCGCGGCCGATCTACATGTATTGGTATGGCGTGCGCTGGTCGCGGTGTGGGACTCCGGTTCCGGCCCGTCCGATGCGCAGCTCGCGCTGTTCGAGGATCTGTTCGGGCTGTATCACGACAAGGTGATCGTCCGGTTCGAGGAATTGCTCGATGTCGGGACCGAGGCCGACGAGGATGCGGAGCGCGCGGCGACCGCATGATCGTCCTCGATCCCTGGAAATCTACTGTCTGAGTCATTGTTGGGCGGATATCCCTCAACTCGCTCGGAGAGTGCAGCTTTGCGGCCATCGAGCAAGATCACCGGGTCGACGCGCCGCCTGAGACAGCAATACCCCGCCGAACAGCTCGGTGGGCGCGCTTCACCAGGAGTTCTTTGTGATATCGGTACCAATCCTGCCGCGCCGCTGGACTATTGCGGATATCGCGGATCAGTCCGGCAAGACTGTCGTGGTCACCGGCGCTAATAGTGGTCTGGGCCTGCGCACCGCCGAGGCGCTGGCGAGCAAAGGCGCGCACGTGCTACTGGCCTGCCGCAATCCGCAGAAGGCGGCGACGGCACTGGATGTGGTCACCCTGGTGGCCACGGGGCCGAAACCCGAAGTGCTGCAGCTGGATCTGGCCGATCTCGCCTCGGTCCGGCGAGCCGCCGAACAGATCGACGACACCGTCGGCCGGATCGATCTGCTGATCAATAACGCGGGTGTGATGGCGGTACCGCGCTCGCGCACGGCCGACGGGTTCGACACCCAATTCGGCACGAATCACCTCGGGCACTTTGCATTTACCGGTGCGGTACTGCCCGCACTCCTGCGCACCGAACACCCGCGGGTGGTGACCGTATCGTCGGTGGCCGCATGGGTCGGCGTGATCAATTGGTTCGACCCGAATTGGCAGCGGCTCTATCTGCGCTGGCTCGCCTACAGCCAGTCCAAACTGGCGAATCTGCTGTTCACCGCCGAACTGGAGCGTCGGGCTCGCGCGGCCGGGTCGCACCTACGCGCGGTTGCCGCGCATCCCGGTGTGGCCGCGACCCACCTCTATGACCGCAACGGCGAGAAGGGGGTGAGTGGTGTGTTGGCGGCAATTCCGCAGGCGATTCTGTTCGCGCTGGCCCAGTCCGATCACATGGGCGCACTGCCGCAACTGTATGCCGCCACCGTGCCCGATGTGCGCGGAAACTCTTATGTGGGACCGGGTTTCGAAGTCGCCGGATATCCGCGGCGAGCGCTGCGCAATCCACTTGCCTACCGCCGCTCGACCGCGCGCAGACTCTGGCAGCTCAGCGAGCGGCTGACCGGTGTGCGCTACGACTTCTCGGTGACTTCCTAGCCGGGATCGATATCAATGCGGTGCCGCGGCGAACGCGGCGAGCACGAGCGAGCTGACGATCGTGACGGCAAGTACCGCCAGCACCACCAGATTTCGCCGTTGCGGCTGATCGGCATGCATCAGATTCGGACACTCCGGTTCATTATGTCCGCGACTTCCGCACCGAGGGTTGGTGCAGGGATACATGCCGACCTCCCAAGACTGACGCGAGCGCTCGCACCGTAACAGTGCGAATCATCTGTATACCGCGTGCGCTCCTGGACGGCTACCCAGCCACGGGAGGCCGACGACGCCGCCCCGACGATTCGCGGGGCGGCATCGATGATGTTGCTACAGCGCGCTATTGAGCTTGTTCAGGCGGTCGCACGCCTCCACGTACTCATTGATCAGCCGGGCGATCACATCGGCGGAGCGCTCCACCTTGTTCATCATGCCGACGACCTGACCGACCGGATTGAAGTTCACATCCTTGGCCGCCTCCGGATAGCGGTGCCCACGCTTGACGCCGTCCAGGGCCACCATCATCTGCAGTGGCATAGGCAGCGGATCCGGATTCTCGGGCGCCTCCCAGGCCTCGGTCCAGTCGTTCTTCAGCATGCGGCACGGCTTGCCGGTCCAGGACCGCGAGCGCACCGTGTCGTGGCTGGAGGCTTCGATATAGGTCTGCATCTGCGCGGGCGGCACGTTCGCCTCCTCGACGGTCAGCCACAGCGAGCCGGTCCACGCGCCCGCCGCGCCCATTGCCATGGCCGCGGCGATCTGCCGACCATTGCCGATACCGCCGGCGGCCAGCAGCGGCATATCGCCGATGGCGTCGACCACCTGCGGCCACAGCACCATCGAGGAGATCTCACCGCAGTGCCCGCCGCCCTCGGTGCCCTGGCAGACAACGAAATCCAGACCGGCGCGCTTGTGGTTGAGCGCATGTTTCACCGAACCGCACAGCGCGCCGATGAGCCGTCCCGAGCCCTGGATCTGCTCGATCACATCCGGCGGCGGGGTGCCGAGGGCATTGGCGACCAGCTTGGCCTTCGGATGGCGCAGGATCACCTCGATCTGCGGTGCGACGGTGGTGGCGGTCCAGCCGAGCAGTTGGTTGTGGTGCTCACCGTCGGGCAGATGCGGGACATTGTGGTCGTTGAGCAGCCTCTCCGCGAAGTCCCGGTGCCCCTGCGGAACCAGTTCCGCCAGTTTGGCTTCCAGCTGTTCGGGGGTGAGATCATCGATCCCCTTGCCCTCGTACTTCGACGGGATGACGAGGTCGACGCCGTACACACCGTGCACATGGTCGTCGAGCCAGGCCAGCTCGACCTCCAACTCCTCGGCGGTGAAGCCGACCGCACCGAGCACGCCGAGTCCACCGGCATTGCTGACCGCGGCCGCCACATCGCGGCAATGGGTAAAGGCGAAGATGGGGAATTCGATCCCCAGCCGGTCGCAGATTTCGGTACGCATGGCGTGCTGGTCTCCCTACTTGCTCAGCAGCCGGATCGCAACGGCTGACGAGTGCTGGAACGGGTTGCATATTTGGTCACCGGCCCGCGCTGCCGATTCGGCCGTCCGCCGCAGATATCGCCATGAGGCGGCGGTAGCTTCGTCAGCAGGCGCGGGTACCTGACCTCGAATGTAACACGTTCTAGTTTTCTGGGGATAGCTGTTCCCGACGCCCAGATCAGAGTTCGACGCTGACGAGCCGGTACCCCAGGTCGAGGTGGGATTTGTCGAGCAGCTCGCCATGTCGCCCGGCCCACGCGCCGGTCGCCAGATCGTCCCGGAGTCGGTTCAGTCCGTCCTGGAGCAGCGCCGCCGGTGTCATCGCCAGCATCGACATCCCCGCACGCACGGTTTCATCCAGATACGCCTCGGGTCGCCGCCAGTACGCGCCACCGAACCCGTCTGCGCAATCGTGCGGGACCGGGATCGGCGTGATCGATGCATCGCCGAGCAGTGCGGCCAGACGCGGGAGCGCGACGGCCAGGCTCGCATCGGTATCGGCCGCGGCGGGCAGATAGTCATCGACCAGCCAGAATTCACGGTATACGGTGTGATCCCAGGTGAGGATGACGATGCGACGGCGGGCGATCCGTTTCAGTTCGGCGATGCCGCGGTCGAGGTCGGTCCAGTGGTGCACGGTCAGGATGGCAAGGGCGGCATCGACGGCGTCGGTGTGGATCGGTAGCTGTTCGGCGACGGCCTGTACTGCGGGTGCGGCGCCGGGCGGGCGTTGCGTGATCATCACCGCGCTCGGCTCGACCGCGATCACGGTGGCGGACGGCTCGTAGGATCCGCTGCCCGCGCCGATATTGGCAACGGAGTCCATACCGCGCACCGCGTCATCGATGACCGCGGCGATGCGTGGATCCGGTTGCCTGGTCCGGGCGTACGTCTGACCCGTGTGGTCGTAAAGAGCCATCGTCGCCCGCCCGTCGCCAGTCGATCGCCTCAGCGTATCGACCGGGCTATTCGAGAGTCAGGTGGCGGACTGCTCCAGTTCGGCCAGCGAATTCTCCAGGTGGTCGAGCAGGCTGTGCAGTCGCGGCACGCTGCGGCGGCAGCCGACCAGTCCGAAGTCCAGGCTGTCGACATTGGTAGTGAGGGTGATGTTGACGGCCTGACCGTCGAAGGGAATCGACATCGGATAGGAGGCGTCCAGGCGGGCGCCGTTCCAGTACTGCGGTTCCCTCGGGCCGGGGACATTCGAGATGACGATATTGAACGGCGGATTCGTGAACGACAGCATGCCGGGCAGCAGGGTCAGGGCCAGCGGGCTGAGCATCAAGCCGGATAGCGCCATGGTCTGGACGGGCGAGAGCGAGTTGTAGACCTCTTTACTGCGGCGCATCGATTCGCTCACCACGCGTAGCCGTTCGATCGGATCGGCGATATCGGTGCCGAGATTGCACAGGATCGCGCCGACCTTGACGCCACTGACCTCGGCATCCTCCTCATCGGTCCGCAGCGAGACCGGGACCATGGCGATCAACGGCTTATCGGGTAGCGCATTCTGCTCGATCAGATACGAGCGCAACGCACCGGCCGACATGGTCAGCACCACATCGTTGACGGTCGTGCCGGTCGCCTTCTTGACCTGCTTGACCCGCTCCAGCGGCCAAGAACGGACCGCACACCGCCGGGCGCCGCCGATCGGCACATTGAACATCGAACGCGGCGCTTCGAAGGGCATGGTCAACTGTTGCTGCACCAGTGCGGCCCTGGCTACCCGCAGCACAGCGGGCCCGGAATTGGCAGCCGACAAGAGATTTCGCGCGAGCCCACCGAGCAGCGAGCCGGACGGTTCGGTCCTGCGCTTGGATCTGGGCAGATTCCACGGCACCCGCGTTTCGTTCGCCGTGGGATCGTTCGTGAGCGTCCGTTGCAGCACTCGCTGTGCGGTGACGCCATCGATCAGCGCGTGATGCATCTTCGAGTACAGCGCGAAGCGGCCATCGTTCAGCCCCTCCACGACATGGATCTCCCAGAGCGGGCGGTGCCGGTCGAGTAGTGCGCTGTGCAGGTCGGAGGCCAGTGCGAGCAGTTGCTCGAAGCCGCCTGGACTCGGCAGCGCCGATCGGCGTAGGTGATAGGCGAGTTCGACGTCCTCGGCCTCGGTCCACGCCAGTTGTGGGGCGCCGAGCCAGGTGGCCGGACGCTTGCGGAAGGTGGGGTGAAATTCGTTGTTCGCCAACAATTTCGCATGGGTCAACCGAGCGAAATCGGATCCGGCATCCTCCGGTGCCTCGAATAGTTGTAGCGATCCGACATGCATTGGGTGCTCGCGGGATTCGGCGAGCAGAAATACGGCATCGATCGGAGAAATGAGCTCCATGGTCTGTCGCCCCCTGACGACGATGTGGTGCTGAGGTTTTCGGTGAAAGGAAATCGACCACGATGTCGGTGAGGGTCCGCACAGCCATGTCCCCTGTGCGCTGTCCCCAACCTTACTGAAAGGTGCGGATCGGCGTTTGCCGAATCAGCGATCCTTGACCAGCAGCAAGTAGGCCTGGCGACCCCGCTCGCCGGGATCCGGTTCTCGGACCATCCGGGCGAGCGGCGTGAAACCGGCCTGTTCGGCCAGCGTGGCGAGCCGATCCGGTGACCATCGATAGGCGGTAATCACCTTGTGGTCGAACGGTTCCACCTCCCGGGCAGTGGTGGCCTGGAACGCGAGCAGCGCGTGCCCTCCGGATTCGAGTACCCGATGAAACTCCGCCAACACCGCCGGCATTCGTTCGGGCGGCAGATGGATGGTCGAGTACCACACCAGAATTCCCGCGAGGGCGGCGTCGCCGATATCGAGCTGTTCGAGTGAACCCTCGCCGAAATCGAGTGCCGGATATTGCGCCCGCGCCAATTCGAGCAGTCGCGGTGACAGGTCGATCCCGAAGATATCGAGGCCGAGCCCGGACAGGTGGGCGGTCATTCGGCCTTCACCGCATCCGAGGTCGGCCACGCGGCCGTCGGCCCGCACCAGTTCCGCGAAGGTGCCGAGCATGGCACGGTCGAATGGCTGCGCCGCGAGATGGCCTTCGGCGAATTCCGCGTAGCGGATGGCGTTCTCGTCGTAGGCGGCGCGGGTGCGCGCCACATCTGCGGGAACGGTTCGACTGTTCGCTGTCACCACGACATCATGCACCCACGTGTCGACTCACTCGGCGACGCCCGATTCGATTGCGAGTCGTCGCGACGGCGTGCGGCGCAACAGTTTGTCGAGGTGCAGGGCGGTATCGCAGGTGCCGAGCAGCGCGGCGCCGCCCGCCACGACAAGGACACCGTAGGAACACATTTCGCCGAACCCCACCGACGTCCACATGGCCACCGCGAAGGCGACCAAGACCGCGGTGGCGCCGCGTGCGGTGAGTTTCGCCGCGATGCCGAGGATCAAGCCCATGGCCAGGAGGGTTTCCGTCGCGGTCGCGATGGCGGCGAGCGCGGGCACCGACTGTCGAAGATTATCGGCGGTGCCGGTCTGACCTACCGCGGCCGCCTACTGAGCGCGCTTCAGATTCGGTTGACGGGGGTGACCGGCGTCGCGACCGGCTCCTCCGCGGCGCGGGCGCGGGCGGTGCCGAGGATCGAGCCGAGTATGACCAGCGGGAAGCCGATACCCATACCGATGGTCAGTGGCTCGTCCAGTAGGGATACGCCGAGCAGGATGGCCACCGCCGGATTGATATACGTGATGACCGTGGCACGGGCCGGGCCGACCTCGCTGATCAGCGCGAAGAAGACCAAGAATGCCGCGGCCGTACAGATTGCGGCCAGCCCGAGCACCGACCACGACGCCGCGGCGGTGAAATGCGCGGGCCGACGCAGTACGGCGAAGGGGGTGTAGATCACCGCCGCGAGAATCAGTGATCCGGTGACCACACCGAGTGGCGGCAGATCGGCGAGTGCGCGATTGATGATGACCGGACCGATGGCATAACCGATGGTCGTCAGCCCGATGGCACCGATGGCGGCGGGCTGGGTCAGATCGATATCGAAGCCGACCAGCGCCGCCACACCCGCGAATCCGATGATCAGGCCGATGGTGCGGCGCGCATCGAAGCGATCGTGGGCGAATGAGTGCTCGGGCCACAGCTTCGCGCCGATGCCCTGCACGGGTCTGGACAGGATCACCATTCCGACCAGCGGAACCGCGGCGATCAGCAGCCCGACGGTCGAACTGTTCAACGTGGTCTCCGCGTACCCGATCAGAAACCATGGCCCGGTGATTTCGACCAGGGTGTACAGCAGCAGCGGACGCCACCGCCGGAACACCGGTGTGAGGGTTTTGGTGTAGAGCGCGATCGGCAGCAGGATCAGCGCGCCGAGGAAGGTCCGGCCGAATGCCACCACGATCGGATCGAAATCCTCGACCGCGATCCGGATCATCGCGTAGGGCACACCCCAGATGACGCCCATCGCCAGGAACAGCACCCACCCGCGCCGCGTCATCGCTCCCCCGTCTCACCAGCCATGGCCCTGCTCACTTCCGATCGAATCGGAGCCTATACGAATTCATCCCATCAGGGGATGGCTGGAAAGCGGGATGTCTGTGCAGGCCCGCGACGGCGGTAGCCGTGCGGACCTGCGCTCGCGGTCCGGTCAGGGGCGACTCGACCCGGTCGTAGTGGTCGGGGCCGTGGATTGTGTTGTCGTCGTGGTGGTGGTTTCGGTGACGGCCGGCTTCGGGGGCTGAGCGGTCGTCGTAGTCGGTGGTGTCGTCACTGCCGGTGTAGTCGATGGTGTCGTGGTAGTCGATGGTGTCGTGGTAGTCGATGGTGCCGTCGTAGTCGATGGTGCCGTCGTAGTCGATGGTGCCGTCGTAGTCGGCGGTGCCGTCGTAGTCGGCTGGCTCTTGACTTCCGTCTTCGCGGGGGCGGCGTTGGTGGTCGTCGGTGCCGTCGTTGTGGTCTTGCTCGGTTCGGGGGTCTTGGTTGTCGAGGTCGCTGCCCGGTACGCGGCGGCGAGATCGGCCGACTCCGGCTTGGCGGTCGTATCGACCGGTTGACCCGCCTGCGCCTGCTGCGCCAGATGGGTGAGCCAGGCGGCCGCGTACTCGGCGGATGTCAGCGGCTTACCGTTGTCGGGGTCGGCGTCGCGCCAGTAGTCGAAGTGGTGACCGGTCGCATTGGGGCCGAGCGTGAGCTGGTAAGGGTCGCTCATGATCACCGGGATGGTGTTCTGGTTCGTCACGATCAGACCGATGATCTCGTTGAACACCTTCTGCGGCAGATAGGCCAGCGGCGACATCTCGTTGGTCGCGATCGACTCCGCCTTGGCCGGAGTCTTCGGCGCCTGACCCGGCTGGTATGCCGGATCCGAAACCCTCAGCAGCACTTGCAGAAATGTCTCATCACTCTGCATCCAGTTCGGCTGCGACTGGATATCCGCGAATGCCGCCATCGCGATTCGGCCGAGAGTAACGGCGACGTCCTGTCCGGTCGCCGGGGTGAGTCCGTCGCGTTCCAGTGCGTCGACATTCAACTGCCGCCCCACATTCACCGCCAGCTGCAGCAGTGAAATGTTCTGTGGCGCCGAGCAGGTGAGATCGCCGTCGGAGCAGAACGACGCGATCTTGCCGTTCAGCGCACCGAAATCACCGCTGGTTCCGGGCAGTGCGCCTTGGCCCGATGCGGTTGTCGTGCCGTTCTGATACTTCTGGTCGAAGCCGTCGGGATTGCTGTACGGATCCTTCGCGCCGGGGAACGGTCCCTCGCCCGCCGAACGTCCGGCGTCGGCGAGGATGACCACACCCACGACATCGGCCGGATCGACAATGCCGTAGCCACCATCCTTATCGGCGGTCTGATGTCCGACCGTCATGGCGACGCGGCGCACCACATCGGCGCCCTCGCTGTAGCCGACGATCGAGAACTTGGTGTCCGGGCAGGCCTGTGAGATTTCCCGCATCACCTGTTCGGTATTCGCGACACCGGCGTTGACGGCATCCTCGTAGGTGTCCATATTCGCCGGATAAGCGATGTAGACGGCGGCGTACGACCCGGGATCGACATCGTCGGCCGGTGCGTTGACCACCGGATCGACCCATTGGCTGCTGTGGTCACCGGACAGCGCGGCGGGCAACTCGTTGCCATTGGCATCGACGAGCATCTTCGTGGTCGCGGCGTCCGGCGTATCCCGACGCCCGGCGACCGAAATGGTCACCATGTCGTGACACTCCGTGACGGACGCCCGCAGGCGCGTATCGACGGTTTCGGGCGTCGATGTGAGCGCAACCGAGGCGACGACAATCGCCGCCACCCCCAATGACGCGGGCGCGACGATGGCCGAAGCCATGCGATGGCGCGCGAAGAACTCCCGAAGAGCCATGTCCCGTTCCCCAATCCGAAAACGACAAGTGGACGGACAGGCCCCCCGACAGGCCATGTGTCACGAAGGACGTCGGGCTCGAGGGTCGGATCGTTACCGCGGTGTGGAAATGGTTACAGTCGAGCTGAGTTATATATCACTATTTAACGGCACGCTTGATATAGTTACGTTAGTTAACGGCATGATCGATGTGGTGGTTCCGCGGTGTCAGCGCCGATCCGCTCACTCATCGGGAATCTGCAGGTGAGCGATGCGTGTGGAACTCAGGGGGCCCGATGGCTGTCCGCCGGAATGGGCGATGCTGGCGGACGCGACCGCGGATTTCGCCGTGTCCGGCCGATGGCTGGAGACGATGGGTCCGCTGCTGCCGGGGCAGCCACGCTGGCTGATCGGCACCGTCGACGGCAGCCCGCAGGTCGGATTGCATGCCCGACTGTTGGAAACCGCACCCGCGGAATCTCGCTACGACGTCGGTGCCGTATTGCGCGGTGAAATTCCGGCGTTCGAGCCGCGATCGGTACCGCTTTCCGCATTCGATTCCGAGGCGTTGTACCCGGCTCTGCTGTTCGTATTGCCTGGTTACACCTGCGTGCCCGCCGGGCCGGGTGCTGCCGACTCGCCGTCATGGCGCATTTCTCGCATCCACGGGAGCTGTCGACCACCGCCGTGCGGCAGGCCATCGCCCGGATTCGGAACACCGGTGCGGTGATCCGGGCGCAAGCGCCGCTGGTCGCGCATGTCAACGACGACGCCCGGGTGTGGGCGGACATGTGGCAGCAGCTGGTCTGGCTCGGGGTGATCCCGTACTACATGTTCGTCGAGCGAGATACCGGTGCCCGCAACTACTTCGAAGTGCCCTTGGCCCAGGCTCACGAGATCTATACCGATGCCATTCGCAGCGTATCGGGCTTGGCGCGCACTGCCCGCGGCCCGGTCATGTCCGCCCATCCCGGCAAGGTCCTCATCGATGGCATCACCACTGTCCTCGGCGTCGAGGTTTTCGCGCTACGCCTCCTACAAGCCCGAAACCCTGCCGATGTGGGCCGCCAATTCTTCGCCCACTACGACCCCGCGGCCCGTTGGTTCGACGATCTGATTCCGGCCCTTGGTTCACGCTTTCCTGGCTGAGGTGCTGATCGCTCATCGCGCGAACCGGACGGCCGCGCGCTGCGCGCGGGTGCGGCAATCGCATTCGCCAATTCGTCGGGCCGGGTCAGTTGCGGGTGATGTGCGGCTCCGTCGATGGTGCTGAATTCGGTTCGGGGCGAGAGTGATTCGAGCTGGGCGGGAGTGAGTGGGTCCGCGCTTCCGGTGATCACATGGACCGGTCCGGGATACTGTGCGAGTTTGGTGGCGAGTTCGCCGCGCCAGCGTGCGTTCGTCGTCGCGGCGAATAGTGTGGCGACAGTGGCCGCGACCTTCGCACGCCGCAGATCTTGGACGCTCGATTGCAGCACCGCCGCGTGGTCGGGCGAGCCGGTGAGCCGGTCGGACAGGCTTTTCGGACTGAGTCGACGCAGGTACCAGCGGGTCAGGGGGGTGGCCCGTGCCGAAATCCCGGCGCTCGGCTGGAGAAAGAACGGGGCGACCAGCGTGATCGATCCGACCTTGTCGGGATGTGCGGCCGCGGCCTCGACCACCGCGGCGGCGGCTATGGAGTGACCGACCAGGTGCGCGCCGGGTGTTCGTTCGAGCACTGCCGTGAGCCAGGCGTGCCAGTCACCTCGACCGCCCGCGGACATGCCGAGTCCGGGCAGGTCGAGAACCTGAGCCCGGCCGATGGTCGCCGCGACCGGAGCCCAGGTGTCGGCATTGATCGGCAGGCCGGGCAGCAGCACAGTGGGCGCGTCGGGCATGCCGATCCGGAACGTCCGCACACCGGCGTATTCGTCGAAAGTCCGTGCGGCACGATCGGTTGGCGCCGTACCGAAGCGGTGCGCGGCGAGATGGTCGGCCCAGCGCAGGATCGTGCGGGTGGTATCAGGTAGGTCGAGGCCATGCCTGCGGGCCAATTCGTGCGCCGAAGCCGTGGGATAGCGGTCGGTGGACAGGAAGGTCAGCGTCTCCGGATCGGCCTTCGTCAACCACTGCGGAAGCCGCTTGACCAGCGCGACCGGGATGCGCGTGCGCGGCACCGGCACTCGATAGTGCCGACCGACGTGCGACAGCAGGGTCGGCAGTGCCGGCGTGGCATCGTCGAGCACCCAGTACGCCGCACCGGCGGTGGCGGGATCTGTCGGGAGCAGGGCCATGAAGCGGGTCAGATAGTCGACCGGGATCACCGGCACGAAGGTGCGGGAGTTACCCGGCAGTGCCGCCGCGGTGCCTTGCCAAATCTCCTTCATGCTCGCCGCGAGGCCCAATTGCTGATCGGATTCACCGGTGCTGCTCGGCCCGATGACGGTGGGCGGATTGACAATCGACCACGGCACGCCGAGTTCGTCGGCGGCGGCCTGGCATACCGCGTCGCCTTCCACCTTCGACGCCTCGTAGGCACCGAGACGGCGATGGGTTCGCTGTACCCGCTCCGGGCTCCACGGCACGGTGCTCGGGTCCTGACCGCCGACTCGGTAGCCGGAGACGTAGACGAGCCTGGACAGCCGAGGCAGCCGCGCTGCGAAGGACACCACCGCGCGGACGCTGTCGACATTGCCGTGCCGTGCCTCGTCCTTCGTCATACCGAATCGGTAAGCGCCCGCACAGTTGTAGACCTCGGTGATATCCGCCCACGTCGACTCTTCGCCCGGAACCAGGGGATCGGCCTCGAAGTCGACGATCAATTCGGCGGGAGCTGTCCGGCATCCGTGATCGGTCAACCAGGTGGCCAGCACCGCGAACGATTCGTGGCTGCGGACGGCGGCGGTGACGCGAACGCCGGCCTGGTCCAAGGTGAGGATCAGATTGCGGCCGACAAAGCCGGTGGCTCCGAATACGAGCGCATGACGTGCGGTCATCACACGACCGTCCCGGGCCGGTCGAGCAGCGCCGCGAGCATCTGGGCCGTACTGTGCAACGGCTCCACATCGCGTTTGGCGCGCGCCACGATCACCGCGCCTTCGACCGCGCTGACCGTCGCGGTCGCCAGCGTGCGCGCCGCTGCCTCCGAGTGCCCTGCCGCGATCAGATATTCGCGCACCGGCGCGATCCACGATTCGAACGCCGCGGCACATACGGCACGCAGTCGTTCGCTGTGCGCACCCATCTCCAGAGTGACCACCGAAACCGGGCACCCGAGCTGAAAATCGCTGTCCGCGACCAGCTCGGCCAACACCGCCACGACCTGCCGGATCACCTCCCCCGGTGATGCCCCCGGCCCCGTCGTCTCGTCCAACAGGGTCCGAAACCGCTGCGCCGCCAACTCGATCGCCTGCGCACCGAGCTGCTCCTTCCCCTCCGGAAAGTGAAAGTACAACGACCCTTTCGGCGCTCCCGCATGCTCCACGACGGTGTTCAAACCGGTCCCGCTATACCCCCGCGCCTGGATCAGCTCCAGCATCGACTCCACCAACTGCCCACTCGTCTGAGCACCTTTGGACGTAACCATAAAGCCAGAATAGACCGGTCTATAGATTTTGCAATGCCTACCCGTCGCCGGAGAGCACCGGCTCATCATTCGACGGCACCGGTTCGGGCCTGGCGACATGTCGCGGCAGCAGCAACGGCGTGCCGAGGAGTAGCACCCCGGCCAGCGCGATGGCTGTGCGCGGGCCGGTGAGCTGTGCCAATAGACCCCACATCACAGTGATGGCGGCGATGCCGAAGCTGCTGGTGATCGACCACGCGGCGAGGACCCGGGCGTGGCGATCGGTATCGGTGTTATTCAACCGATAAGCGGCGAAGACGGAGTTGAAGATGCTCGCGCAGCTGATCAGCCCGAACTCGGTGACCATCACGATCGCCAGCCCGGCCGCGCCCGGCCGGATGAATGCCAGCCCGAGCGGCCAGCAGGCACGTAACGTGCCGAGGACCAGCAGCACGTTCTGTTCGCCGAAATGCGAAACGATACGGCGGGCGAGTCGTGACCCGATCAGGCCACCGAGGCACGGAACAGCGAATGCCAGCCCGTACTCCCAGACCGGGAACCCCAAGTGCGCGAGCATCAGCACCGACAACAGCGGTTCCGCGGCCATGATCAGCCCGTTGACCAGGATGGTGTTCACGAAGAGTCGACGCAGTGTGTGGTGGGTCAGGATGTAGCGCCACCCCTCGACAATGTCGCTCGACCGATGCGTTCGGGTCTTCCGCGGGGGCTGCTCGAAGTCCCGGATCGCGGTGATGCCGAGCGCTGAGAGCAGGTAGCTCACCGCATCGACAACAACCGTGGTCACCGGCCCCAACAACCCGATAGCGGCGCCACCCACCGGCGGTCCGATGACCGTGGCCGACCAAGTGGTGGACTCGAAACGACTGGTGGCCACCAAGAGTCGGTCGGCCGGGACGATGGTCTTCAGGTAGGCGCCACTGGCGGCGGTGAACGCGATCTTCGCCGCGGCGGTGACGACGGAGACCGCCAAGAGCTGCGCGAAAGACAACCCACCCAGGCAGTAGGCGAGCGGTATGGATGCCAACGCCGCGAAGCGGATCAGGTCCGTGGCGATCATCACCGGCCGTTTGGCGCGAAATTCCATCCACGGCCCGAGCGGGACCGCCAGCAGTGCCCCGATCGCCAGTCCGGATGCCGACAAGGCCGCTACTTGCGCCGAACCAGCGTCGAGGACGGTGATGGCGACAACCGAAAATGCGCCGAACCCGAGTCCGGTCCCGTAAGTGCTGACCGCGTAGGCGGCCCACAGCCACCCGAATGCCGGACCCAAGTTCGCCCTCCGCCACATGTTCAGCACCTGCTCCATCTCCCGGACAACCCGCTGTTGTCCGGGAGATTGAAGCCGGTCGATGCGTGCCGGCACCAACAACGGATCATGCGGAGTGTCACAACTTTTCGTTGTGGGAGTAGGTTTCCGCTCGTGGAGCTCGATGCGGTTCGTACCTTTGTCGCGGTTGTCGAGACCGGCCAGTTCCAAGCCGCTGCCGACGATCTGGGCATCACCCAGCAGGCCGCGTCGAAACGAGTAGCCACGCTGGAGCGAGAACTCGGCGTTCAGCTCTTCACGCGGATCGCCAGGGGGGTGCGGCTGACCGTCGACGGGCAAGCCTTGCTACCGCATGCCCGGGAAATCCTTCGTGCCGCCGAACGCGCCACCGCGGCGGTGACACCGGGGCGCAGGGCGCTGCGCATCGACGTCGTGAGCCGCAGGATCGCCCCCTCCACCATCCTCTACGCCTTCTACCAGCAACATCCGGACATCGAACTCGATGTCGTCACCCTGACCAACTTCGATGCGGAGTCGGCGTTGGCCGAGATCGGTTCGGGCACCGTTGATGCCACCTTCAGATCCCTGCGAGGCCGCAGCGTTCCGAACGGACTGCGGTCCGCGCGAGTGATCGACGACCGGCACGAACTGCTGGTCGGCCCACGGCACCCATTGGCGAACACCAAGACCGTGACGCTGGCCGAACTCACCGATCACCCCATCTGGATGCCCGGCATGTCCGACGCCGAACCGATCGGCTACTACGAAGATCTGGCGACCGCATTCGGACTCACCATCGACACGATCGGGCCGATGTTCGGCATCGAAGCGCTCCTCGCCGAACTCGCCGACTCGACCCGACTCGCCACCTTCGTCGGCGAAGGCTCCCGATACCTCTGGCCGGAAAGCTATGATCTGCGCCGAATCCCCGTCGTCGACCCGACCCCGGTCTACCCGCTCTCCGTCATCTGGCGAGCGGATAATCCGCACCCGGTGCTCGCGAACTTCCTCGACTACCTCCACATCAGATACCGAACGACATCCACCGCCGATATATGGGCCCCGGACTGGGCGCGCTGAACCGCTATCCGAAGAACTCGCACAGGTGAGCCGCGACGAGATCGGGCTGTTCCTCGGCGAGATAGTGGCCGCTATCCGGGATTTCGATGGCAAGCACGTCGGTCGCTCGCTCGGCGAGACTGTCGAGGATGTCGGTATGGCCCGAAAAGTACAGTGCGGCAACGGGCATCGCCAGTTTCGCATACGACCGGCCGTCCTCGATGTCCTGAGTGAAACCCTGATACCAGCCGTTGGCGGCGCGAATCGACTCGGGACGCGAGTAGGCGTGTGCGTACACCGCGCGGGCCTGTTCGTCGATGGCGTTGGGATTGTGCAGATTTCGCTGGCACAGGTAGTCGACGAGCTGCCTGCCGCGTCCGGCCAGCAGCTGTTCGGGTAGTTCGGCGACCTGATTGAAGGCGAACCACCAGCGCTGCCGGCCACGTTCCCCGGGTCCGGGCAGCAGACGGAGGTCGTAGAGCCGATCATCGGGATGCGGCTCCTCCAGCAGCGCCAGCCTGCGCACGGTTTCCGGGTGGTTGGCCGCCAGGCTGAAGGCCACCATCGAGCCGATATCGTGTCCGGCGACGTCGACGGTCGAGTAGCCGAGGTGCCGCACCAGTTGGTGGATGTCCTCGGCCATCGTCTTCTTGTCGTAGCCGTGGCCCGGAGTGTCCGAGGAGCCCATACCGCGCAGGTCGACGGCGACGACCCGGTGTCGGCGCGCGAGCAGCGGCATGATCTTGCGGGCCTGCCACCAGGTTTGCGGCCAACCCGGCAGCAGGATCACCGGCGTGCCCGCCCCGCCCGCGACGTAGTGCAGCCGAATGCCGTTGATCTCGGCGTAGTGGCTGCGAAAGTCTCCCGAGAGTGACTGTGCCAGTTCTGCATCCGTGACTGCATCGACCATGCGAACCACTTTAACCGGTTCTTTCCGAACCAGTCAAAGTGGTTCCATAGACTGGGGTCGTGTGGTTATTTCGTGAGGGATCCGGTCGAATCTGCCTCGACTACGTGCGGACGTTGCGTCATCGCGGCGCGCCCGCCGAGGTCGAGGAGTTGAGCGATCCGGCGACGCTGACGGCGTGGGTCACGCAATTCGGCCCGTGGGACCGGATGGCCGCGACACCTGATATTCGCGCCGTCGAGTCCGCGCGAACGTTGCGGGAGGCCATCTTTCGCGTGGTCGAACTGGCCCGCACTACCAAGGGAGCGGTACGCCCGTCCGACCGGGACCGCGCCGTCATCAACAAGGCGGCGAGCCGACACGTCCCGATCCCGAGTCTCGACGAGCACGGGGAATTGCGGTGGGCAGCTCCCGATCCGATCGCGGCGGTTCTGGCGACGGTGGCCCGGGACGCGCTCGATCTGGTCACTTCGCCGACCGCCGCCCTGATACGGCGATGTGCGGGCGAGAGTTGCCAGGCCTATTTCGTCGACCTGTCCCGCCCGGGAAACCGACGCTGGTGCTCGATGGATACCTGCGGCAATCGCGCCAAGAAGCGCAACCTGCGGGCCCGGGAGATGCATACGCCGACCTAGCCGATTCGTCGCTCGTAGCACGGTGACATGCCTGTCGTGCCGGTTCGAGTCGCCGCGGGTGTGGTCGATATCGAGGGCCACCCATACCTTCCTCGGCATCCCCTGCCTGGTACCAGCCGCCCGTCCCGCTCGCCGGGAAATCCACGCCTTCCTGTGCGGCCATTTGCACCCGACTCCGGACGGCATCGATGGGTGAGATCGCGCCGGATCCGCATCACCGACGGGCCGATCAACTCCCCCGGCACTTCCTCAGCCGGTCTCACCATGCGGGCTGGGGTTGCTTTCCTACAACGCCGCGAGAGGATCCGTCGCAGAAGACTGTCGAAGCCATTCATCGGCGCGAATCCGCACCGCGGTGCGGGCCTAACTCGAAGACGATCGCCCAAGCATGCCCATCCGAAATGCGTACTAGCCCCGGGCCATATCCACGAACCGGCTCAAATGCAGTTGGTGCGCAACGGTAATCGTGGCAGTCGGACCATTACGGTGTTTACCGACAATAAGGTCGGCTTCACCACCGCGTGGGTCATCCCGCTCGAACGCATCCGGCCGGTGGAGGAGGATAACCATATCGGCATCTTGTTCCAGCGAATTATGCACTGAGATTCCTTGTGCCACAAAGTTATTCGTTCCCGGGACCGTGCCATCGTAGACGTCTTGTTCGCCCAGGCTGGTGATTTCGGCAACCTTGTCCCAGAACACATCGTTGGTAGCCAGCATTTCGATATCGGCGTCATCGAAGACGGCGGCGACCCGGGCGAGACGGGCACGGCTGGGTGAGCGCTTCCGCATGGTGGAGCCGCAGAAGCGAGAATCCATGGCGGCCGAGAACTCTCGGTGAGTCATGTGCTTGGTGGCCAGCAGACTGCGGACCTGGGTCCAGACTTCTTTGGGAACGGTGTCGACGTTCGTGTTGCGCGATATCGGTTCCAGTTCGGTGAGGGCCGATTGCGCAGCCCGTCCACGTGCACCGTGGACACCGATGTCGCGCAGGAAGACCGTCTGATTGTCCGCCCCATCAATCGTGAGGTGCCAACAGTCGCGATAGCCCGCCTTGTGGACCCGCTTGATTCGTGCGTGCACGCTCAGACGCAGCAGTAGTTGCGCTATGTCGTCGATAAGGCGACGGCTGGTGGAGGCGTAGTAGACGCGAGCCTGACGTCCTTTGGCATCCCAGCGCACTGAACCGTCGGTGGCCCACAGGTGCTTCAGAAACAGTGCGACCTGATCGTTCGGTAACGAGAACACCTGCTGTGGAACGAACTTCTCGTAACTTCGCAGCCCGAAGAGCCCGAGTTCGTCGAGCCACGCGGCGATCGGATTGCGCTTACCGTGCGTGAGTCGATACGGCGCCGGCAGTCGGAGAGTCGTGACACGCGCAGCCGCGTACTCGTCCCGCACGGCGGTCACACCGAAGTGCAGCGCTGCCGCGGTCACCGCAGTGAGGTTCTCCTCGTCGATGCTCGCGTAACGGATCGGCTGGCGTTTGACGCAGGAGCCGTCACCGATCATGTGTGCCAACAGGATTACCTCGGCATCGACCATCCGAGTCGTCTGCACGGGCTCGGGGACAATGCGGGGTGTCGCGAGGCGGTCACCGACCGACAGCTTTTCGAGCGGGATCCAGCCGTCGACCGTCAGGAACGGGTGGTTGCCGGTGGCGTCCACAGTCCGCCCGGATGCCAGACGGAGCCGGAACACTTCCTTGCGTCCGCTCGGAAAGACCTTCACCATCGGCCGCGCGACCATGCGCATGCGCTCATCCAGCGACCACACCAGTGGCTGTTCGCCGCTTGCGAGGAGCTCCCCGATAGTCGTCTCCCCGCCGTTGTCCGCCCGTAGGATTCGGGTCGAGGCAGGCAGGCATCCGGATTCACGGAGGTCGGAGACCATGGGGCGCTTGTCGGTTCGCTGTTCGGGGCCACGGTTCAGCTGACTGATCGCGATTACCGGAACTTCGAGTTCTTTGGCGAGCAGTTTCAGGTTTCGGGAGAAATCCGAGACTTCTTGCTGTCGGGATTCGACCTTCTTACCCGAGGTCATCAGCTGGAGGTAGTCCACCACAACGAGTTTCAGGTCGTGGCGCTGCTTGAGTCGACGCGCCTTGGCACGAATCTCCATCATGGTGAGGTTCGGCGAATCGTCGACGAACAGCGGGGCCTCGCTGATCTCACTCATCCGCCGAGCCAATTTGGTCCAGTCGTCATCGCTCATACGCCCGGAGCGCATATCGCCGAGCTTGATCTTCGCCTCAGCGGAGAGCAAGCGCATGACGATTTCGGTGCGGCTCATCTCCAGCGAGAAAATGACGCTCGCCAGACCATGTTTGATCGAGCAGCTGCGCATGAAATCCATGCCGAGCGTGGAGTTGTGCGTCGGCACCATCGACTCCCCGGCGAGGTACAGATGGTCGGTGTTGTCCACCTCGACACATCGCACCGGGACGGTGTCGATCTTTCGCACATCCACGATGTGCCTGGCGGCCGAACGAGCGGTGGTCGGCACGAGATGGTTCGGGCTGTCGTCGGCGAGGTGCACGCTGTGGACGATTTCGCCAGTTGTGCGCACCGCGGCGATACGAGCACCCGCAGCCCCGGCAATGGTGAGCCACTGATGTTGCTCGTCGGCGACGATCACCGTGCCGTCGGAGAATTCGACCTCGTAGCACGGCCGTTCGGTCAGCACCTCGGTCGCGGCGAGGGCGCGGGTGGGGCGACCGTGGGCGTCGAGGAGTTCGTCGCCGACGCGGACCTCGCCCATGGTGGTCCAGCCGGTAGGGGTGGGCAGGGGCGTGTCGAGGGCCAGCGCCTTGCCGACACCGGGACGGGCCGCGACGATGATCATTTGGCCGGGGTGCAGGCCGTTGGTGAGTTCGTCGAGTTCGGTGAATCCGGTGGGGACGCCGAGTGAGATGCCGCCACGGGAGGCGATGGAGTCGATTTCGTCCATCGTCGGCTGCAGAAGTTCCTCGAGCGGGAGGAAGTCCTCGGTGGTGCGCCGTTCGGTGACCTCGTAGACCTCGGCCTGGGCGCGGTCTACGACCTCGGCGATGTCCTGGCCGTCGGCGCCCGCGTAGCCGTATTGGACGATGCGGGTGCCGGCCTCGACGAGGCGGCGCAGAATCGCCTTCTCGGCAACGATTTCGGCGTAGTACCCGGCGTTGGCGGCGGTGGGGACGGTCTGGGTGAGGGTGACCAGATAGGGCGCGCCGCCGATGCGCTTGAGTTCGCCGCGGCGGTCCAGACCCGCGGCGACGGTGACCGGGTCGGCGGGTTCGCCGCGGCCGTACAGATCGAGAATGGTGTCGTAGACCGCCTGGTGGGCCGGGCGGTAGAAGTCGCCGGGACGCAGCACCTCGACGACATCGGCGATCGCGTCCTTGCTCAGCAGCATGCCGCCGAGCACGGACTGCTCGGCCGCCATATCGTGCGGGGGCTGTCTGCCGAAGTCCTCACCGGGCGGTTCAGGCGGGTAGTCGGTATGCCCGCGGTCATCGGTGGTGGTCACCAGACTCGACCGTCCTCTCTCGCCACTGCAGGCCGCTCGAAGCGCCTACCCGCCGACCCTTTGATCATTCGTTGTACTCCCGGGCTACGACACATTCGGCAGCGCACCGCGGTCGAAAGACCTCGCTAGCGGGCCTCACCTGCGGTTCCAGCAAACCGCCGCGGCAGGTGCCGAATCATGCCGTTCCGGGTGGTGCGTGCATGATGTTCCGACGAACCTAGGCGACCCGATGGGCAGTCGCCAAACCGTACTGTGCACACACCTGTGGATAAGTTGGGGACTGTTTACCTGGTGTTGTGCACCCCCTGTGTACAACTTGGGGAAAACCCAGGTCACACCGCTCAAATGTGCTGATAGATATCGATTTCTTGATCTATCCACGTGTGGATGAATGAAGTGCGGCGTGTCGGTCTAGTTCAACAGCCGGGCGTGTTGGGGGTAAACAGCACGTTCGGTGGTTATGGCGTAGATCACATTGCGTCCGGTCGGTTTTCTCGACGATCCACAAGCTGAATAACCGGTGGTAGAGCCGATAGCAGCGGGTTGCCGAGAATGGTCCAGATCACCGTCGCGGTCGCATCGCAAATATTTGGCTATTTCTCTGGAAGGCGCAGCTCACTCAGGCCGCGATCGCATATGGATCGATGCAGCACAGCCGAAGGCCACCCTTGTGCCGAAACACAAGAGTGGCCTTCGGAGGAACTCAGTTCGCGGCGACCTGCAGGTCGAACTTCGCGACCACATCGGGGTGCAGGTGCACCACGACGTTGTGCTTGCCAACCGTCTTGATGTGCGACTTGGGCAGCTCGATGCTGCGCTTGTCGACGACCGGCCCACCGGCCGACTTGATGGCGGCGGCGACGTCCGACTGGGTGACCGAGCCGAACAGCTTGCCGGTGCCTGCGGTCTTGACCGACAGCGAGACCGACGCCAGACCCTCGATGGCCTGCTTCAGCTCATTGGCGTGATCCAGGTCGCGCACCTTGCGCGCGTCCTGTGCCCGACGGATGCCCTCGACCTGCTTCTGCGCGCCACGGGTGGCCACGATCGCCAGGCCGCGGGGCAGCAGGTAGTTGCGGCCGTAGCCGTCCTTGACCTCCACGGTGTCACCGGGGGCACCGAGGTTGTCCACATCAGCAGTAAGAATCAACTTCATTGCGATGTCTCCCTTCTCAGCGAGCCGTCGACACGTAGGGCAGCAGGGCCACCTCACGCGAGTTCTTCACGGCAACGGCGACGTCGCGCTGGTGCTGCACGCAGTTGCCGGTGACCCGGCGAGCGCGGATCTTGCCGCGATCACTGACGTACTTCCGCAGCAGGGCGGTGTCCTTGTAGTCGATATTGACGGTGCCGGACTTGGCTTCCTTGCAGAAGGTGCAAGCCTTCTTCTTCAGCACCTTTTCGCGCGCGGGCGCTTTAGGCATGGTTACTCCGTAATAAGTGATGGCCCAAAAACATTCAGGCCGATGTAAGCCGTTCTCAGAACGGCGGTTCGTCGTCTACGCGGCCGCCCCCGAAGGAGCCCGCCGCGGGTGCGCTGCCCCACGGGTCGTCGTCGGCGCCGGAACGGCTGCCGCCGCCACCACCGGCAGGAGCGAAGTTGCCACCGCCGCCACCGGAACCGAAGCCGCCGCCACCCCCGCCGCCGCGGCTGGCCTTGGCGACCTTCGCGGTGGCGTAGCGCAGCGAGGGTCCGACCTCGTCGACCTCGAGCTCGACGACTGTGCGCTTCTCACCCTCGCGGGTTTCGTAGGAGCGCTGCTTCAGTCGTCCGCTCACGATCACGCGGGCGCCTCGGGTCAGGCTTTCGGCGACATTCTCCGCAGCTTCACGCCAGATGTTGCAGCGCAGGAAAAGCGCTTCGCCGTCTTTCCATTCGTTCGAATTACGGTCGAACACGCGGGGAGTCGATGCGACGGTGAAATTCGCCACCGCAGCGCCCGCGGGCGTGAATCGAAGTTCGGGATCGGCCGTCAAGTTTCCGATGACGGTGATGACCGTGTCGCCTGCCATGTGGTTCCTCCTGCTCGGTATGCAGTCCGCAGTGCACCTGTTGCGCTGTGTTTACCCACCCCGTCGGCTTCGCCGACCTGCCGTCCCTAGAGCCTAGAGACAGGCACCGACGCAATCGAGGGTCACTTGCCGTGGCGCAGAACCTTGGTGCGCAGCACCGACTCATTGAGACCCAGCTGGCGGTCGAGCTCGCTCACGGTGGCGGGCTCGGCGGTCAGATCGACCACCGCGTAGATGCCCTCGGCATGCTTGGCGATCTCGTAGGCGAGCCGGCGGCGGCCCCAGATGTCGACCTTGTCGACCTTGCCGCCATCGGTCTTGACGACGCTCAACATGTTGTCCAGCGACGGACCAACAGTGCGCTCGTCCAGGCTCGGATCGAGGATGACCATCACTTCGTAATGACGCACGGACCAATCACCTCCTGTGGACTAGGAAACGGCCACGGACGGTCCGTGGCAGGAGGGTCGTTGCGTCAGCAACCCGACAAGGCTACATGAACGCCCCGTTGAGCAGCGCAAGCTCCCCCACGATTTCCTTGGCAACCGCTGATTTCGTACGTACACGGGTAACTCGCCGGGTACGTACTGCATTCGACCCAACGGCCGACCGCCGGCCCGCGACGCGGCTGTCGTGGCACTGACGACCGGTAAAAGGCTCGGGGAGGCGGGGGAGCCGCGGGCGCGGTCTGCCGCAGCCACCTAGTCTGGTCGGCATGCCGACCCGACTGGCCGCCAGCGACACGATCGCGGGCCGCGCGCAGCGCACCACAGTGCTGGCTGCGGTGGTGGTGTTGCTGTGCGGGCTCACGCTGGCGCTCGCGTATGCGAACAAGGCGCGATGCGCCGGCGCGCCGTTCGCCGAGAACGGTCGCAGTGCGGTCTTCGATGTGATCAAGGATTCGGACGTCTGTTATTCCGATATCCAATTCCTGTGGCTCGGGCGCGATATCGATCAGCACGTCTTTCCGTATGTCGACGGTGGCATTACCGACGACGGCATGCTGACCGGCGGCGCAGTCGAATATCCCGTGCTCAGCGGCGTGTTGATGTGGCTCGGCGCGGTCGGCGCCGATAACGACGCGGAATTCCTGCTGCATTCGGCCTTGCTGTTGGCGCCGTTCGCACTGTTGACCGCCTGGTTGCTGGTCCGGTTGGCGGGGCGGGCGGCGCTGCTGTGGGCGGCGGGGCCGCCGCTGGTGCTCTACGCATTCCACAACTGGGAGCTGCCCGTGGTCTGCACGGCGGTCGCGGCGGTGTATGTGGTGACCGCGCTGACCAGGTATTCGTTGCGTACCAGGGGAATTCTGGCCGCTGTGCTGCTCGGTATCGGTTTCTGCCTCAAGCTGTATCCGGGCATCTTCGTGCTGCCGCTGCTGGCCTATGTGCTCACCGGCGGTCAGCGCGATATCGACGATCCGACGCCGACCCGATTCGATGTGCGCGGTGCGTTGCTGACCGCCGCCGCGGCCGTCGGCACGGTGGTCGTGGTGAATCTGCCATTCGCCGTTGCCGGTTACGACGGCTGGCGCGCATCGATCACCTTCCAGCAATTGCGCCAGGCCGATATCACCACCAATTCCATTTGGTACTGGGGGCTTCGACAGCTGTTCGGTCAGGATACCGACGGCGAGAACGTATTTCAGCATGTGGTCTCGATCGCCTCGCCGACGCTGGTGCTGACCTCCTTCGCGCTGGCAATGTGGTTGGGCTGGAAGCGATTCACGATGACCGGCACTTTCCCGTGGATCGGGGTCAGTGGCGCGATGCTGTGCGGATTCCTGCTGTTCCACAAGGTGCATTCGCCGCAGTACACGCTGTGGTTGGTGCCGTTCCTGGTTTTGCTCGAGGTGCCGTGGGCGGTGATCGGCGGGTATCTGATCGCCGATGCGGCGATCGGGATCGGTGTATTCCGGTATTTCTATTCGATCGGATCCGGCAACTCGGTGGATTCGATGGAGAACATCGTGCAATTCGGCGTCTGGGGACGTGCCGCCCTGCTCGTGGTGTTCTTCTTCCTGTTCGTGCGCGTGCTGCCGCGCGGAACCCGACCCGAACCGCCGCCGATACCGCGGTTCGAACCCGGCAGCCTCGTCCCCGTGGCCTAGTACCGAATTCCTTCCCTGACGCCGGCCGGGGTCAGTCGGTGTGTCTGGCGCGGAAGGCGGCGCTCTTGGCGCGGTTGCCGCAGATGGTCATATCGCACCAGCGGCGCGACTTCCCCCGTGACGTATCGAGATACAGGCGAGTGCACTCGTCGCGCCCACATTCCTTGATCAGCTCCCGCTCCGGCCGACCGAGCATTTCGATGGCGGAACGGGCAATCGCGGCGAGTGCGGCGTCCGGACCACCGTGACGGGCGATCGTCGCATCGGATCGCAAAGTGAGCCCGGGGAGTTCGCCACCGGCGAGCTCGTTGACGATCTCGCGGTCCGCATCGGCGAATGGCTCGTCGCGAACCACCGCCAATGCGAGTCGGTAGCTCGCTTCGCGCAGACGCACGGCCCGGTCGAGTAGCGCCGCATCGCAGGGCGGTGCGGCATCGAGGAGGTCGGCGGCGACCAGCCACTCGTCGAGATCCGCCGGCGAGGTGAGCAAATCGTCGAACGTCGTGGCACGGGCCTTGACCGTGCCTGCGAAGTCCAGGGCGAGATTACCGCTGACGAAGGCGAACACTCTCTCATAATAACCGCCTTGACAGGTTACGGGCCGGAATGCGACGGTAGTAACCGTCTTAGGTGGTTATCTGGCCTGTCATGGTCGATCGAGGAGGGCACGTGCCGACGCAGCTCTTGGACCCGCTGTTCCGCGCGACCGGCAAGCCATCCCTCGCGGCGGGTATGCAACCTCTGTTCGTCGTGCTGTGGAGCAGTGCCTTCATCGCCGGGGTAGTCGGTGTCGGCGCCGCCCCGCCGATGATGGTGCTGTTCGCGCGCTTCGGCCTCGCCGCGGTCCTGCTCGCGATATACGCCACCGTGATGCACGCGAGCTGGCCGAGTGCGGGTCAGCTCAAACATGTCGTGATCGCGGGTCTGTTGATGCAGATCGTGCAGTTCGGTGCGTTCTATACCGCGATGAGCCTGCATGTTTCGGCCGCCATCATCGCCCTGGTGCAGGGACTGAATCCGGTCGTCATTGCCTTGCTGGCCGGATTCATCGGCGAAACCGTCACGGCGCGTCAGTGGTTCGGCTTCGGCGTCGGTGGCATCGGCGTCGGTTTGGCCGTACTCGACCAATCGAGCATGTCACTGGTCGGTCTGCTGCTGTGCGTGGTCGGCCTGCTCGGCCTCAGCGTCGGCACGATCTACCAGAAACGCTTTGTCCCGCAGGTCGATTCGCGCGCCGCCACCACCGTTCACATGGCAGTCAGCGCGCCGGTCGCTGGCGTATTGGCCTGGGGCACCGGCCAATTGCATATCTGGGATGTGACGCGATTCGCCACGTCGCTCACCTGGATGGTATTGGTCAATTCGATGGTCGCATTCCTGCTGCTGAACGCGATGCTGAAGCGTTGGGAGGCAACGCGAGTCGGGCGCTTGTTCTTCGCGACTCCCGCGGTCACGGCCGTGCTGGCCTGGCTGTTCATCGATCAGCCGCTACGGCTGCTCGCCGCCGCCGGACTCGGCGTCGGGCTGCTCGGCATGGTGTTCGCATCGCGCCGCCCGAGGCGGGTGGTCGAGCAGCGGCAGCCGGTGCCCGTGCGCTGAATTACCGCCGAAATAATTGCCGATGGCCTGCACTACACCCTTGGCACCGCTCGACAATTCGTATAGGCAGCCCAGGTCCAGATCTTGGTGCGGTAGCAGAAGCCCTTCGGGCCACTGGACCAGTTCAGGTTGACCCGCATGGTGCCCTGCTGACCACCGGGTTTGCTCGGCGTGGCCTTCGACAGGGTCACCTTGGCGAGCTGCACGCCCAGAGTTTCGTTCGACGTCGCCATTCCCCCTCGAGAAAAGAGAAGCGGCAGCGGCCGGTACGCCGCTGCCGCTCGAGTTCTTCGGCTACCGCCGGAATTCAGGCTACCGGGGTTACCTCTCGCGTGCTCTCCACTTCGTCGACATCATCGCGCCGATTCCGGATGATGCTGGTCATGAACGCGGCGCCGATGAACGCCACGCCGACGAGGCCGGTGACGATCTCGTTGATGTGCACGCCGATCGAGATGAACAGGATGACTGCCAGCGCGCCGATCGCCCAGTGCGCGCCGTGCTCCAGGTACACGTACTCCGACAGTGTGCCCTTGCGCACCAGGTACACAGTGATCGAACGGACGAACATGGCGCCGATCAGACCGAGGCCGAGCGCGATGATGATGGGGTCGGAGGTAATGGCGAAGGCGCCGATGACACCGTCGAAGGAGAACGACGCGTCCAGCACCTCGAGGTACAGGAACAGGAAGAACGCCGCCTTGCCAGCGGCCTTGACCAGCTGGGACGGACCGCCATCCGCGGATTCCTCGAACTCCTCGGTATGGAACATCGAACCGAGGCCGTCGACCACGATATAGGTGATCATGCCGAGCAGACCGGCGACCAGGACAGTGGCGCGCTCTTCGTCGCCCGCGATGAATTCCGCGGTGAGCACCAGGCCGACGCTCGCGACGACCACCGAGAGCATGTCCAGCTTGCCGAGCTGGGCCAAGGGCTTCTCCAGCCAGGACAGCCAGGTGATTTCGCGTTCCTCGAAGATGAAGTTCAGGAACAGCAGCAGCAGGAACATGCCGCCGAACGCGGCGATCTGCGGATGCGCGTCGGTGAGCAGCTTCTCGTAGCTGGGGCTGCCGTCCGGGAAGACCAGGGCGTCGCCTTCGGGCGGGTTCAGCGCCAGATCGAACGCCTTCACCGGGTTCAGGCCCGCGGTGATCCACACGATCGCCAACGGAAAGACCAACCGCATACCGAATACGGCGATGATCACACCGATGGTGAGGAAGATCCGCTGCCAGAACTCGTTCATGCGCTCGAGCACGGTGGCGTTGATAACCGCATTGTCGAATGACAACGAGACCTCGAGAATGCCGAGGATGGCGGCCAACGCCAGCGCGGTCGGCCCGCCGTACAGGAACGCCACGATGAGCGATATCACCGTGACAACTATGGACATGCCGAATATGCGCAAGACCACGCGGAGACCCTTTCCGTGCGGCGGTCGAATGTCTGTCCGAGCGCGCCTTTGCCGATGTAACCCGAGGGCCGTACCAACCCGCGGTCGCGATGATGGTTCCAGCGTGGTCGCGGAACCGTCGATTGTCCAACGGAGCGGCGTGGCGAATCGTTCCGCGGACATGCGCAGAGGGGGCCCGTCGCCGAGCCCCCTCTACTAGCCCTTTCGCGCGACCGGCAAGCAGTCGCTACCGAGCCGGTGCGTCTTAGACGTTCACCCCGTAGTCACGGGCGATACCTGCCAGACCCGAGGCGTAGCCCTGCCCGATGGCGCGGAACTTCCACTCGGCGCCGTTGCGGTACAGCTCGCCGAAGACCATGGCGGTCTCGGTCGAGGCGTCCTCCGACAGGTCGTAGCGGGCCAGCTCGGAGCCGTTGGCCTGGTCGACAACGCGGATGTAGGCGTTGCGCACCTGGCCGAAGGACTGCTGCCGGGTGTCCGCGTCGTAGATCGAGACGGGGAAGAAGATGCTCTCGATGGTCGGCGGGGTGTTGGCGAGGTCGACCTTGATCACCTCGTCGTCGCCCTCGCCCTCACCGGTCAGGTTGTCGCCGAGGTGCTCGATGCTGCCCTCGGGCGACTTGAGGTTGTTGAAGAAGATGAAGTGCTTGTCGGACACGACCTTCTTGTCCGCCCCGGTCGCGATCGCACTGGCATCCAGATCGAAGTCGGTGCCGGTGGTCGTACGAATATCCCACCCGAGCCCGACGGAGACAGCGGTAAGGTTCGGCGCCGCCTTCGTCAACGAGACATTGCCGCCCTTGGACAAACTGACACCCATGCGGGGTTCCCTTTCAATAGACGTCTGTGTTTCCCAGCACTGTCCGAATCGCCGGGTACGCCCTACGACAGTAGTAGGTTTCGGCAATCTTGCGTAGGAACTGGTGTATCCCCCGGTGGACTGGAACATCTCGTCCGCTCGGCCGAGCCGAGGCGAGTACAGCGCATAACATCGGGGCGTGACAGGCCGCAGGCGTGGATGGTTCCGTTCGTCCGGGAACAATGAATGGATTGCACAGGCCCGGTCGACGCTGGCGGCCGCGTTCCTGGATATGGATCGGCGGCAGAGCGCGGCCGAGGCGGCGGTGCATGCCAGTGAACAGGTGTTCCCGGAGCGAGGGATGGGCGCGAATTGGGAGCCGGTGCGCAGCAGGTGCTATGACGCCGCGGGCGCATATCTGACATTCACCGAGGAATTGGATACCGCCGAACGCGACGGCACGCAGTTGCCGCAGGGGCAGGCGCGGGTGGACACCCTGGTGCGGCAACTCACCGACGCGGCCCGTGCGGTCGACGAGTTCTATCGCGGTAATCAGTCCCAGCTCGAGAATGCCGTCGCGGTGCTCGGCACGGTGCCGCAATTCGCGCAGCAAGTGAAGATCGCGGCGGCGGGTGTGCGCAGGCAGGCCGCCGAATCCGAATACGCTGGCTACCCGTCGGTCCGCCAGCACGCGACGTCGGTGGATGAGTCGCTGCTCACACTGGAGGCGCTCGGCGCCGAGGTGCCTGCCGCGAGTATCCGCGAGGCCGCCAACCGCCTGGAATCGGCAACGAAGATGCTGGCGGAAGCATTGGCGCAGGCGCCATCTCGGACCGCGGCGGCGGCCAATGCGATCACCTCGGTGGCCACCAGATTGGCCGCGGTGCGCACCCGTGGCGAACGGCTGGCACCGGCCTACTCCGAGTTGCTCCGCGAGTTCAATGCTGCGAGTTCGGCGGATCTGGCTAACAATGGGCAGGAAAGTCAACGGGCCATCGATGCCGCGGATGCCGCCCTGGTGCGGGCGCGGGCGGCGGCGGCCGAAAACAATCCGGAGTCTGCGCTTGATCTGACCACATCCGCACGCGGATACCTCACCGAGGCCGAACATTCGATCGACGCCGTCACCAAACGGCTGACATTGCTGCGCGAGGTCCGTGAGAATCCGCAAGAGAAGGCCAAGGCCGTACGATTTCGGCTACGGGACGCGCAAATGCTCGCGGTGAGCCGCGGGCTCGTCGGCGAATGGGGATCTGTGCTCGATGCACAGGTGGACCGGATCGATCGAATTACCGAAAGCCTGTCAGGGCGGCACCCCGACTACTGGGCCTATGTGGCCGAATTGGATACCGTCGCGGAGTTCGTAGCCGGGGTAGTGGATCGAATGAGAAAACAAGCAGGACCACGACGAGAATGAGGCCAGGGGTTATGCGGCCACCGCCATTAGGGATGAGGACAGCGAAGCGATGACCGCGGGCATCGTCGTCCAGCAACAGGTTTCCCTGCGAAAGCAATTGCCGTTGCGCCATTTTCGCCAGTTGCACGGCCCGGAGGCGCGGCACCTGTTCCACCGACAACCGGAACCGTTCGGCGATGAGGCCGACCGGGAAATTCTGGCGATCGCGCTCGGCGCCACGCTGTATGCGCCCGCGACCCGCCATGACCTTGCCCTGACGATAAGTAAGCGGGCCGCGCGCGGCGTGTGTTCGATGGTCATCGATCTCGAGGATGCGGTCGCCGACCATGAAGTGGAATCAGCCAAGCGACAGACCGTCGCGACGCTGAATCTGCTTGCCGGCAGCGAGGATCCGAATCCTTTGCTGTTCGTCCGGGTCCGTGATGCGGATACCGTGACCGAAATCGTCGAGCAACTCGGCCCGGGGGCGGCGGCACTGACCGGCTTCGTCTTTCCGAAATTCGACAGTGCGAGCGGTCCGAAATATCTCGCCGCGCTCGAGGCGGCCGCCGAGCGGTTGAGCAGGCCGGTGTACGGCATGCCCGTCCTCGAATCGCCCGCACTGGTGCATCGCCAGACCCGGGATCAGGAGCTGGCCCAGATCGCGGCGCTATTGGCCGAGCATCGGGAGCGGGTACTCGCGGTGCGCATCGGTGCGACGGATATGTGCTCGACCTTCGGCATTCGACGGGACCGGGATCTGACTATCTACGACGTGCGGGTGGTCGCCGATGTCATCGCCGATATCGTGAACTACCTGGGGCGATCAGATGGCACGGGTTTCGTGATCACCGGACCGGTCTGGGAATACTTCGCCGACCACGAGCGGATGTTCCGGCCGCTGCTGCGGACCGCGCCGTTCGAGGAGTCCGATGCGGTGCCGTTCCGACGCTATTTGGTCAGTCGCGATCTGGACGGTCTGCTCCGTGAGATCACGCTGGACCGGGCCAATGGGATCCAGGGCAAGACCGTCATCCATCCGTCGCATGTCGCGGCCGTGCATGCGCTGTCGGTGGTGACGCACGAGGAGTATTCGGATGCGCTGGATATCCTGCAGGTCGATGTCGGCGGGGTGGCGGCGTCCGGATATCGGAACAAGATGAACGAGATGCGGCCGCATCGCAGTTGGGCACGGCAGACGCTGCTACGGGCCAGGGTTTTCGGCGTCGCGAACAAAGGTGTTTCGTTTGTGGATCTGTTGACGGCGTTGGTGACCGTATGAGAATTGATCCCTGGGCGACAACGAATTTGGGTATCGAGTTGCGGCACGAGCGGTCGCATGGTGGCGGATCGGTCGATGTGCTGCCCGCCGAATTGGCCATCGACACATTGATTCAGCCGGGGTTGCGGCGCAATCCGCGTCGTGCGCACCTGCTGGTTTCGACCGTGCTCGGGAAACATCTGCCGACGGATCCGCGGGTGGTCCTCGGCGCGGGCAATCGACTGGGCGATCTGGTGCGTGAGGTGCTGGACGACCGCGAGGCCGTGGTGCTCGGATTCGCCGAGACGGCAACGGGTTTGGGGCACTGTGTGGCGGCGCGGATCGGTGCCGGATGCTATCTGCATTCGACCCGCCGCGAGGTGCCCGATGCGACCACCTTGACCGGTTTCGAGGAGGGGCATTCGCACGCCACCTCGCATCTGCTGCAGCCTGCGCCCGCGGATATCTTCGTCAACGATCTGCCGCTGGTGCTCGTCGACGACGAGATCTCCACCGGTGCCACGGCGATCGATGCGGTTCGGGCATTGCACGAGTTTTCGCCGCGTTCGCATTATGTGCTTGCGTCGCTGGTGGATATGCGCACCGAGGCCGATCGGGCGCGGTTCGAGACGGCGGCCGAGGAACTGGGGGCGCGGATCGACACGGTGTGCCTGGCGTCCGGGCATACCTTACTGCCCGAGGATCTGGTCGAGACGGTGTCGTCGATGCCGGATCCCGAGCTGAATCCCACTGCGGCGCAGCGTGGTTCGTTCGATCGGATCGAGCTGCCGTGGCCCGCCTCGGTTCCCGAGGGCGGTCGGCACGGGATGCTGCGGTCCGATACCGATGCCTTCGAGGCGGCTCTCGCGAGGGCCGCGGAGGCGTTGCGGGTTCGGCTCGCCGATGATTTCGCTGGTCGGCCCGCGATTGTGCTCGGGCATGAGGAGTTGATGTATCTGCCGTTGCGGTTGGCGGTCGAGCTCGCCGATGCCGGGATAGCGACACGATTTCAGACGACCACCCGGTCGCCCGCGTATGTGCTCGATGAACCGGGTTATCCATTACGGCGCGGATTCAGGTTCCTTGCACCCGAACCCGGTGAGGCGCAGCCGCGGTATCTGTACAACGCGCACTGGATCGAGGATGCGCTATCAGAACTTGTCGAGCTCGACACTGGTGCGGCATCGGGCGACGGCCCGGTGGCGCTGGGCGAGGACGAGGTGCCGGTTCTCGACGAGGGCGCGGCGTTGGCTGAGGGCGCGGTGTTGGGTGAGGGCGCGGTGTTGGGTGAGGGCGCGGTGTTGGGTGAGGGCGCGGTGTTGGGTGAGGGCGCGGCGTTGAGTGAGGGCGCGGCGTTGAGTGAGGCCGCGGCGTTGAGTGAGGGCGCGGTGTTGGGTGAGGGCGCGGTGTTGGGTGAGGGCGCGGCGTTGGGCGACGGCCCGGTGGCGCTGGGCGAGGACGAGGTGCCGGTTCTCGACGAGGGCGCGGCGTTTGCTGAGGGCGCGGTGTTGGGCGATCGCGCTCGCACGGGCGAGGGGGTCGTGGATGATCGCGGCTTGACCAGGGCCGCCGCCGTGCGCTCTGCAGAAGTCGACCCGGTTCTGGTCGTCGTCGTCGATACACCCGCCGACACAGATGAATTGCTGGCCGAGGGCGGTCTGATCGATGTGCTGACCGCATCCGGGGACGATGTCGTCCTGGCAGTGCTGCCGGGTGCGGATCCGCGGCTCTTGCATGCGGAACGGACCGATGCCCTGCCCTCCGCCGAACCGAGCGTGTTATGAGGTCGAACGCTGTGCCGGACTCGAATATCTCTGCGCGGTCGGCCTTGGAACTGCCCGCTCCGCTGCACGGCCCGGCATTCGGATCGTATGCGGCCGAGGAGGTGATTTGGCTGCTCAAGGATCTGTCCGAGGTCGACCTCGAGGCCGATGTGGCCGAGCGGGAAAGCCGGATCCAATCCGGTGCCGCGCATTACGCGGAATCGCTGCCGATCGAATATCAGCCCGATGCGCAATACCGCTCGCTGTTCGACGAGGTGCTGGCCGAGAGTGCCGAGCGGCTCGCACTCGCCGTGGCGACGGTATCGGAACTCGTTGTCGCCGAGCGCGGTACCGATATCGTGCTGGTCTCGCTGGCGCGGGCGGGTACGCCGATCGGAATTCTCATGCGACGGTGGTTGCGCTCGCGCGCGGTGAGTCTGGACGTACCGCATTATGCGGTATCCATCGTGCGTGATCGCGGCATCGACGCGGTCGCATTGGACTATCTCGCCCGGCACCATGATCCGGCCTCGGTGGTGTTCGTCGACGGCTGGACCGGCAAAGGGGCCATCACGCGCGAACTCACCGAAGCGCTGGACGCCTTTCATGCCGCGGGCGGTGCCCGGTTCAATGACGAGCTCGCCGTGCTCGCCGACCCGGGACACTGCGTGCGCACCTACGGCACCCGGGACGATTTCCTGATCGCCTCCGCCTGCCTGAATTCGACGGTCTCCGGACTGATTTCGCGCACCGTACTCAACGACACGCTGATCGGTCCTGGCGATTTCCACGGCGCGAAGTTCTATCGTGAGCTGGCCGCCGACGATGTCTCCGGTCGCCTGCTCGACACCGTGACCGCAGCCTTCGACGCGATCCGGGATCGTGTACCCGCCGAACTGGCCGCCGTGCGCGCCGAGGACCGGACACCGACCTGGAGCGGCTGGGCCTCGGTCGACAAGGTGCGCGCGAAATACGGCATCGCCAGCGTGAATTTCGTGAAACCCGGTGTCGGCGAGACGACTCGGGTGTTGCTGCGACGGCTGCCGTGGCGGGTGCTGGTGCGCGCGGCGGACGCACCGGAACACGCGCATATCCGTCTGCTCGCCGCGGCCCGCGGCGTTCCGGTCGAGGTCGTACCCGACCTGGCCTTTTCGTGTATGGGACTGATCAAGGACGTACAGCAGTAATGCATTTGCGAAAACTACGAAGACACGCACTGATCGCTACCGACCTGGACCGGACAATGATCTACTCGCGCAACGCTTTCCACGCCGCCACCGACGTGCCGACGGTCTGTGTGGAGCATCTCGAGGGCGCGCCGCTGTCATTCATGACGACCACCGCTGCCCTGCGCATGCAGACCCTGACCGAACCTGCCGCCGTCATCCCCACCACCACCCGGACCATCAAGCAGTTCGAACGTATCCAATTGCCCGGCGCCCCCTGGCGCTACGCGATTACCAGCAATGGCGGCAATATCCTGGTCGACGGCGTGCCGGACATGCGCTGGCGCATCGATATCGACGCGCAGGTGCGCGCAGGTGGCGCGACGCTGTCGGAGGTGAATACCGAACTGCGGGCGCGCATCGACGATTCCTGGGTCACCAAATTCCGGGTCGCCGATCATTTGTTCACCTACTTGGTGGTGAAGCCGAAGGAAGTACCCGACGGCTTCCTCGCCGAATGGGATGCCTGGTGCCGCCCGCGCGGCTGGTCGGTCTCCCAGCAGGGGCGCAAGATCTACACGATGCCCCTGGTCGTCTGCAAGAGTCGTGCGGTGCGCGAGGTTCGCCGCCGCCTGATCGAAAACGGCGAACTCGCCGCCGCGGCGCGGACTCTTGCCGCAGGTGACGGTGCTCTCGACGCCGAAATGCTGCGTACCGCCGACTCCGCCATCCGCCCACGCCACGGCGAACTCGAACAACTCAATTGGACCCACCCCAACCTCACCATTACTCGCGCCTCCGGAATTCTCGCGGGTGAGGAGATCATCAACTGGTTCTTGACTTCCTCCCCGCGGCTAAAGCCGGGGGATTCCACCCGGTAAGGGTTGGGGTTCCTGCTTCACAGGCCGCCCGACAGCGAAGTCTCCACAGGCTGTGACCGCCAGCCCGGCGGCCAGAATGTTCTTTGCCGCGTTCACGTCCGCGTTCTCGGTGTGCCCGCAGGTGGTGCACCGGTAAACCGCTTGGCTCTCACGGCTTTCCGGGTCCACAGTGCGGCATGCCGAGCAGCGTTGGGAGGTGTATGCGGCGGGTACCTCCACGATCCGGCAACCCGTCTGCCGGGCAACGTTTTTGACGGCCAGTTCGAACTCGCGCCAGCCCTTGCCGAGGATGGCGCGGTTCAACCCAGTCTTCTGCGCGACCTGCTTACCGGGTTCGGCTGCTGACTCGGCCTGGGGATCTCGGCTCGGGGCCGCCCCGGAAGCCGCGTAGCCGACCCTTGCCTTGACACCGGCGACAAGGTCTAGCGTTGCCCTGACGGTCGTGAAGGAGGTCGAATGCTGATCGGTGAGCTGGCCGAGCGTGTCGGAACGAGTACCAGGACGCTGCGCTATTACGAGGAGCACGGCTTGGTGCGGGCGCGGCGCTCGACCAACGGGTATCGCGTCTATGACGAGTCGGAGCTGCGTGTCGTCCACAAGATCCGGACGCTGCTCGACGTCGGCTTCGATCTCGACGATATCCGCCCGTTCGTCGCCTGCATCCGCGCCGGAAATACCTCCGGGGATGTCTGCCCGGATTCGGTGGCGACATTGCAACGCAAACTCGACGAAGTCGAGGCCGCCATCGATCGGTTGCATGCGGTGCGAGCGCAGCTGCGCGACCAGCTCGATGCTGCGGCGGTGTCGCTATGAAATTCGGAATCAATTACAGCACACCGTATTACGGTACAGATCCGGACCGGCTGATGGCGTTTGCGCAACATGCCGAGGCGTGCGGTTTCGAGTCGATCTACCTGCCGGATCATCTTGCGCTCTATCCGGGTGCGGTGATCGGAGCGTACGAAATGCCACCGACACTGCCGTTTCCCGATCCGCTCGACTGCCTGAGCTTTGTCGCCGCGGCCACGGAGCGGATCCTGTTGGGCACCGGCGTGCTCTTGCTGCCGTATCGGCATCCGGTGGTGCTGGCCAAGCGGCTCGCGACCATCGACCTGCTGTCCAAGGGCCGAATGCGGCTGCTGACTGTGGGAATCGGCACCTTGCCGGGTGAGGCCGCCGCGGTGGGGGTGGACTTCGCGTCCCGTGGCCGTCGGACCGATGAGGCGATCGATGTACTGCGCCTGCTGTGGGCCGGCGGTGCGGATGGTGTCGATTACCACGGTGAATTCTTTTCGTTCGACAACCTGTGCGTATACCCGAAACCCCATGGGGGAGACCAGTTGCCGATCCATATCGGCGGATCGAGTCGGGCCGCGGCGCGGCGGGTGGGACGACGTGGCGACGGGTATTTCCCAGGCGGGATGCTGATGCCCGCCGAACGTGCGGATCAGTGGGACCTCGCGAGATCCACCGCTGTTGCGGCAGGCCGAGATCCGGCCGCGCTGGAATACACCCGGTGGGGATCGATCGATATGCCGCAGGATCGGGTCGACGGATTCGCCGCACAGGGCGTGACCCGGATCATTGTCGGCGCCACCGCCACCGACCAGGCCGTGCAGCTCGAGGAAATGTCGGCCTTCGCGGAGCGTTTGGGGCTGGCGTCGAAGTCGTGATATCCGCGTCGCATAACCGCTGCACCACCAGCGCGACGATCGCGATCACGAGTCCATGCTCATGGCGGCTCCCAACACGATGTCTGCTGTTGGAAAGCTATTCGCCCGTCCGGGCGTGCCGAGTCCGCCGAGGGCTGATCCTCAGGTCATCCGGTTCAGTACGCGCTCTGCTGAGCGCCCAATTGCTGGGCAATCACGCCCTGCAACCGCTGCAGGCCGCCGACGGTCATACCGCTCTGCAGTTGTCCCTCGATGGTGCGGACCAGCGCGGAATCGCTGAGGATCTTCTCGCTGGATTGAATGAGAACCGTTCCGGCACCGGTGAAGTCGAACTGGCGCTCCTCACCGGAATTCACCCCGAAGCGCGCCGCACCGGCGGCCAGGAAGCCGGTGATCCAACGTTGGTCGTAGTGGTGGCTGGGGGACGGGCAATCCGCCCAGCCGACCAGGGATTCCGGATCGACGCGCAGCGGCGGTTCGGCGAACATGACCGGGCCGTTGGAGGAGGCCAGGAACTTGCCGGTGCCGATGAGGGTGAGAAATCCGGGGACGATGGACTGATTCAGCGACAGCCCCGGCTCGAAGGCGAGCAGATTGGCGGCGCGAATGGTGAGGTTGCCATTGTCCTCGAGGTCATAGGAATTGATGTCGTAACCGCGGTCGCCGATGATCAGCTTGCCGTGGCCCTCGGCGATCACATAGTCGCCGGTGAACAGCGGTGCGGAGAACTGCTGCGAGACCATATGCAGCAGCCCGCCCTGTAATCCGTGGGTGAGCATCTGGAACCGCATATCGCCGTAGTAGGCGATCATCGCGCCCTTGCGCATGAACCACGGCTTGTTCAGGTCGATGCAGTAGGCGTAGCTGTTGCCCGGAATGTTGTCGCTCTCACCGAGATTCAGCGGATTCAAAATATCGGTCATGGGTCACAACTTCTCTTCGGAGGCCTGCACATACACGACACCCTGTCCGACGCAATGCAATTGCATGGCCTCGCCGGAGCCGCGCCCGACCGCATCGCGCCAGCTCAGCGCCGTTTTCAACTCGGTCTGCACATTGCCGTAGGCGGCGACGAAGGCCTGCGGATCCACCACGATCGGATTCGGCCCGCCTACGGGGAGTTCCAGGAATCCGCCATGTGCGAGCAGCACCGCGGCGCCCTGCCCGGACAGTTGCGTGGTGAACATGCCCTGGCCGGTCAGTGCACCACTCGCGGCACCGCGCAACGCACCCATCAGACCGCCGCCGCCACCGCCGCCGCCCGAACTCATCACGGACACAATCGAACTCTGCAACGCGGCGGTATTGGCCAGCAGCCGCGAGGCCTCGACCCGCAGCACCGCGCCCGGCTGCATCTGCACCACATGGACTTCCAGCCCGGCGAATCCGTAGTGCACCTGGCCATTGCCGGTGGCGAGCATGGTGCGCTCGTGCTCGCCGGCCATCATCCGACCCGCCATCCGCATGATGCCGCCACCGCCCATACCGGGAGCAGCCCCCGGAATCTGGTGCGGCGCGAAGGAAATATCGCCGGTGTAGAACAACATCGCGCCATTGCGCGCGACCACGCCGCCCGCCATCCCGACATCGACCTTGACGACCTTGCCATTGACCTTCTCGAACATCGCTGGCTCCCTTATCGTTCCGCCGGCTGGATCAACACCAGGCCCTGACCGTCGAAGCGCAGCGAGAACGCCTCCCCGGCATCCTGGCCGACGAAGCTGCGCCACGAAACATCGGTCACGAACGATTGATTGAGATTGCCCCGGCAGGCCACGAAGGCATCCGGATCCACGATCAGCGGATACTGTGGCGAAACCTCCAGGTGGATCAGCGGCCCACCCGCCGAGAGCAGTGCGACCTGGCCCTGTCCGGTCACCGTGGTGGTGAACAGACCGGCACCCGATGACGCACCGCGCAGACCGGCGAAACGTACATCGGTGCGCAGGTTTCCGGCGAAACACAGCAGCTGCTGCGATTCGACCTGCAGCGTTTCGTTGTTCAGATTCACCACGGTCACATGCTGACCATTGACCGCGAAGAACACCCGGCCGTTGCCGCTGCATTCCATCAACGACAGCTTCTCGCCGGTGGCACGCCGCTTGAGCCCGGCGAGTACGCCGTCGCCGCCGCCGAATCCGGCCGACTTGAACTGCACATTTCCTTCGTAGGCGACCATCGAGCCGGAAATCGCACGAATACTCGATCCGGCGAGGTGTGCCTCGATCACCTTTTTCGACTGCTCGAACAGTTGCGCCATAGGGGGTTTGCCTGCTGTCTCGTAGGGGAACACGGGTATATCGCCCGCCATTCCGACCGCGTTTCGCCACCCTAACCGATCTTGGAGCAGCCGGATGGGCCGTGGCGGCGGTTGCTTCGGATCGTCTTCGGCACGTTTCTCGTAGAGTGGCACCGTACGCACCGACAAGCGAAGGGTCGAACTTGTCCGCAACACTCGCCAAGGGTCAGAATGGCCCGCTGGCCGCCAATGACGTGGTGATCTCCGTTCAACTGACCGCACCGGCGGATCTGTCCGCGCTACTGGTCACCGAGTCGGGGAAGGTCCGTTCCGATGCGGACTTCGTCTTCTTCAATCAGCCCAATGGCCCCGGGGTGAATCTGCAGCCCGCGCCGGGCGGGCAGCCCGCGTCGCTGGCGGTATCGCTGAATGCGGTGCCCGCGGATATCGCGCAGATCCGCGCGGTGATCACCCTGGACGATGCGACCAGCAATTTCGGCCGCTTTCCCGCGCCGACGGCGATCGTTGCCGATTCAGCGGGTAATCAGTTGTACGAGTACCGCATCGACGGTTTGAACACCGAGTCGATCGTGATCGCGCTCGAGCTGTACCGGCGGCAGAGCGAGTGGAAGGTGCGCGCGGTCGGCCAGGGCTATGCGGGTGGTTTCGCGGCGCTGGTCACCGATCATGGTGTCACCGTCGACGAGTCTCCGGCCGCGACGCAGGTCCCGCCGCCACCGGCCTACCAGCCCGCTCAGCCCGGACCGGGCTACCCGCCGCCGGCTCAGCCCGCGTACCCGACGCAGCAGCAGCCGCAGTATCCACCGACACAGCAGGCCCCGCAGGGCGCACCCGGCTACCCGCCGCCCGGCCAGGGCTACCCGCCCCCGCCCGCGCCCGGTGGTTACCCGCCGCCCGCACCCGGCCAGCCCGGACCGGGCCAGGGTTATCCGCCGCCCGCCCAGCCCGCCGCGCAGCAGCAGCCGCCCAGCGAGGTCAGCCTGAGCAAGGATCGTCCGGTCAGCCTGGTCAAGGGCCAGCGGGTCACCCTGCGAAAAGAGGGCGGCACCTCCCTGACCTTCGTGAAGATGGGTCTCGGCTGGGATCCGGTGCGCAGCCGCGGCATGTTCGGCAACCGGACCGTCGATATCGATCTCGACGGGTCGGTGGTGATGTTCGCCGATATGAACGTGGTGGATGTCGCCTATTACGGCCAGCTGACCTCCAAGGACGGTTCGATCCGGCACCAGGGTGACAATCTCACCGGTGAGGGTGAGGGCGACGACGAGGTGATCCTGGTCGATCTGACCCGGATCCCGGCGCATGTCAGCACGCTGGTGTTCATCGTGACGTCCTATAAGGGCCACACCTTCGAACAGGTCCAGAATGCGTTCTGCCGCTTGGTCGATGGCTCCAACAATGCCGAGCTGGCCAGGTACACCCTCGCCGGTGGTATGCCGTTCACCGCGATGGCGATGGCCAAGGTGTTCCGGGTCGGCAACGATTGGAAGTTGCAGGCGCTCGGTGAAGGCTTCCAGGCCAAACATCCCGGTGAGGCGGTGCCGCAGCTGGGCCGGTTCCTGGGCAATTGAGCTAACGTAGCGACTGCTCGCAGGTCGCTCGAAAACATGTAGTGCACGAAACAACGGGGCGGACAACGTGATTCAGCTGAAGGCCGGTCAGAATATGGTGCTGACCGGCGATATCGTTCAATTCAGCGCGAAAGCCGGGGCTGCCCTGGATGTTTCGGCGCTCGTGGTTTCGGAGAGCCTGCGGGTTTTCGATACCGGCGATTTCGTGTTCTACAACCAGACCGAGACCGCGGGGGTGACGCTGTCCGAGGATGGCGTCACCATCCGGCTCGCCGAGGTGCGCGCCGACGCCAAGGCGGTGCTGCTGGTGGTGAGCGCCGATCCGGCCGCGCCCGCGCAGTCCGGTGGCCTCGGTGCGGTCACCGCCGCACTGGCCGTGAACGATGTCGCCACAGCCGAATTCGCGATCAATCCGTCGGCGGGAGAGACCGCGCTGATCTGCCTGGAGGTGTATCGGCGCGGCACCGACTGGAAGTTGCGTGCCGTCGGCCAGGGCTATGCGGGTGGGCTGGCCGTGCTGCTCACCGCGCACGGTGTCGAGGTCGACGAACCGGCGCAGTCCGGACAACACAGCGCGGTCGACCTGCGGGAAGCCGACCCGGTCGGCACGGCGCGGCAGGACACCATCGGCGGCCTCGGCGACTCCCGAGCTGCCGGTCCGGCGCCGCTCGAGGTCGCGCACGGACTCGAGCGCTTGTGGATGATCTTCGAGGATGCCGCGCGCTCGGCCGCCGCGCTCATCTCCGCGCGTGATTACGCCATGCAGCGGCTGGATCAGGAACTCTCCGCGGCGGTTTCGGATCCGGCGACCAGGAACACCCCGGCCGCCGAGGAGGCCAGGCAGGCCGCGCAGCGTCGCTGCGACGATCTGATCGCCGTTGCCGAGGGCAACCATTTGCGCGACAGCGAAGCACTCATCCGCGAGCTAGCCGACGCCGATCGGCAACTGCCGCCGTCACTGGCGTCCTGGGATTCGCCCGCCTGGGATGCGTCGCCGACACCGAGCGACGGCATTCGACTCGGCGAACTCTACGCGGACGAACGCGGGCCACTGCGCATTCCGTACTGTGTGCCGGTGCCGTTGACCCGCCCGCTCTGGATCGATACCGAATCCTCGGCCGCGGCGACCCCGGTCGTCGGCGCGGTGCTCGCGCGGCTGCTCGCGGCCGATCCCGGACGGCGCACGCTGGTCGACATGATCGATCTGACCGGTGCCTTCAGCCAACTCGTCGGTCCGCTGACCCCGGTGCTGAACGGTCCGCCGATTACCGATTTCGGCGACATCTCGGCGCGGCTGCAGACCTTGGTCGAGGCCGCGGACCTAGCCGAATTGGCTTATTCCAGTGGGAATTTCACACCGCCGACCGAGCATCGGGTACTGCTCGCCGCCGACTTCCCGCACGGGTACCAGTCCGCGGACGCTCAGCGCATCGCGACACTGCTGGTGCGCGGTGATCTGATCGGGCTGTCCACGGTGATCGTCGGCACCGACGAATCCGAGTCCAGTGACGGCACGGTGGCAATGCTGTCACAGTCGTGCCGTCATCTGCCGACGGTGGACGGCACCCCGCTGTTCGATCCGTGGACCGGCAGCGCCTGGCAACTGGATCTGGACCTGCTGCCACGGGAACCGGCCAGGCAGGCGCGCTACCTGCGCACCAGCTAGCCGCTGCCCCTTTCGAGCGACCTGAGGCGAGCAGTCGCTAGCGGCCGGGGCTGGCCCTGGGCCGCAGCGCCTCCGGCAGCCAGGGCAGCAGCGGGTCCGGTGCGCGATCGACGATGCCGCCGATCGGATCGTCGACGAAGTCACGCCGGACCAGATCCTCTTCCGGCCGGTAGATCTGCCGAATGATCAAGGCGCACAGCGCGAGTACCGCGATATCGCGCAGCAGTACGGTGCCGGTGAACCATTGCTCCGGCAGACCCTTGCGGTCCAGGCCGAGGTAGTAGAACATCCGTGGCACCCAGACCAGTGCGTCGATGGTCATCCACGCCAACAGAATTCGGCGATGTGGCAGCGCGAGTACGGCCAACGGCACCAGCCACAGCGAATATTGCGGGCTCCACACCTTATTGGTGATCAGGAACGCGGCGACGACCAGAAAGCACAGCTGGGCCAGGCGCGGCCGGCGTGGGGCGGTGAGCGCGATATAGGCGATCGCCGCACAGGCAGCCACGAATACCAGCAGCGACACCAGATTCAGGATGGTCGGTTGTTCGGCGTGCCCGATCTCGCCGTCGAATCCGGGCCAGCCGGTGAACGAAGTGATGACGTTGTAGATGGAATCCGGGTCGGCATGCCGCGTGGTGTTGAGCCGGAAGAACTCCCGCCAGCCATCGGGATACAGCAGTGCGATCGGCAGATTCACCATCAGCCAGGTGCCCGCCGCCGCCACGACGGTCAAGGCGGCCGCGCCGAGCGGCCGGGCGCTGAGAAATTGCATGCGATACGGGGTTTCGCGCAGCCACGTCACCGCGGCGCGCAAGCCATCGATATCGCTCAACCGGAGTCCGAGCCGTGCGCTGGGCACCCGCTGGAGTGGGTCGGCGCGCAGGCACAACACCACGATCGGTCCGAGTAGCAGTAGCGGGTAGAGCTTGGCCGCACCGCCGAGGCCGAGCAGCAGACCCGCGAGCAACGGCCGTCGGCGGGCCCAGGCGAGCAGGCCGGTGGCGGCGAAAGCCGTTGCGAGCGCGTCGAAGTTGGTGAACGCGTGCACGATCACCAGCGGCGAACAGGCGACCAGCGCGGCATCCCAGATCCGCCGCCCCGCCAGTTGCGCCGAGCCCCACACCGTGACCAGCCAGGCGAAGGCCAGACCCACCGCGACGACATCGAAGTAGATGACCACCTGCAGCGCACCGGGCAGCGGGGAGGCATCCCAGGTCTTGGCGACCTGCATTGCCGCGTACTGATAGAGCCCGGACAGCACCGGATACTCCATGTACCTGGTCTCCCGGCCGCCATCCGGGGTCTGCTCGGTCCATTCCTTCTTGTACGGGAAGGCGCCCTCGTTCAGACGCTCCGCGCCGTAGAGCGGGACCGTATCCGAGTAGCACATGGCGATGTACTGGCGGCCGTTGTTCCAGTCGAGGGTGAGTGAACCGTCGGATGCCGTCGTCTGCTGGATGCACGGCGCCTTGCTCGCCCAGCCGAACGCGAGGAAGACCAGCGCGAAGGCGAGCAGTACCCGCATCGGCGTCCAGAACCGGACCCGGCCGATGAGCGCATGATCACCGACCGGGCCGCCGATGACCGTGCTCAGCTGCGCGGTCAGGGAATCGTTGCGGCTGGGCCGATCTCGGCCGTCGGCCGAGCGCAGATCAGGTGCCAGCGGCGCGGGCGCGACAATGGGTACCTGGCTGGGCTGCCACCCGTTGGACCGCGGAGCACTCCCGTTGCTCTGCTCATCCACCAGCTGCTGATCCTTCACGCCATCCGAGGCTACCGGCCGTTCGATGTCGTGCGCGGATCGCGTCAGCGCGCGGTCGGCATCGCACACGGCCATGGTGCCGATTGATCGCTCATACAAGCGAACTCATCGTGTTATCGTCGAATGGGATCGGCGCAGGATACGCTGCCGACCATTCAAACGGGGTGGGTATGTTCACGAGACTTGTGGCTACAGCGGCGCTTACCGGTGCCGCACTTGTCGGATTCGCGGGCAATGCTTCGGCGGGATATGGGTCGTACTCGGAATGCCTGACCTGGGCCGGAGTACGCGACAGGTGCGTTCGGATTTCGGATGGCTCCTATGTGGTGCTGAAGGGTTACGGTTCCTTCACCGAATGCCTCAGCTGGGCTGGGGTCCACGACAAGTGCTACCAGGATCCGAATGGGTTCTGGTACATCACGAGTGTCTGATTCCGAGGATCTGACAAAGGTCTGGTCAGCCGCGGTTTGCTGACCAGACCTTTGATCGTATGAGGCTACCGGGTTCGTGTCGGTTGGCCGCTGTTGCCATTCCCGGTGCCGCCGGATTGCGGTGACCCGGTGGTGGAGGGCATCGATCCGTCCGGATTAGCTGTCGGCTGACCCGGTAGCGGCGTCGACTCCGGCTGCTGTTGTTGTGGCTGACGCTGCTGCGTCTGCGGTTGCACGCCCGGAATCTGGATCGGTCCGAACGGGGTGTCGATCGTATTCGGGACGATCTGGATCGGCGGCACCAGCGGCGACTCGGTCGTCGACGGCGGGGTGAACGGTGCCGACCAGGCGGGCACACCGGCTTGCCCCTTGATCGGGGCGGGCTTCGGGAAGGTCTCCTTGGGGGTGCCGTCCAGCGCGCCGTCCATGGTGGCCTTCCAGATATCCGAGGGCAGCCCGGAGCCGTAGACCATGCCGCCGCTGTAGTTGCGCAGCGGGGAGTTGTCCACGCTGCCAACCCAGACCGCGGTGGACAGTGACGGGGTGTAGCCGACCATCCAGGCGTCTTTGTTCTCGCCGGTGTCGAGCAGCTGGGCGGTACCGGTCTTGGTCGCCGACTCGCGGCCGTTGGCCAGGTTGTGATTGCGCGACCATGCCGCGATCGGCTTCATCGCGTCGGTCACATTGTCGGCCACCGCTGCCGATACCCGTCGTTCACCGGCCACGTCACCGCGGTCGAGCAGCACCTGCCCGTCGGCGGTCACCACCTTGGTGACGAAGTGCGGTGCGTGGTAGACGCCGGAGGCGGCCAGTGTCGCGTAGGCCGAGGCCATATCGAGCACCCTGGCCTGGTACTGGCCGAGCACGATGCCGTTGTTCGGCGCGGAACCGTCCGGCTCGACCAGGCTCTTCCCGACGCCCGGAATGGTTTCCGGAATGCCGAGCTTGTGCGCCATCTCGGCGATCTTCTGCGGGCCGTTCTGCATATCCAGCTCCATGCGGTAGAAGCTGGTGTTCAGCGAGCGCTTGAGCGCCTCGGCGATGGTGCAGGTGCCGCACTGTTCGCCTTCGACGTTGGTGATCTTGATGCCGTTCACGGTGATCGGCGAACTGTCGTACATCTCCGACAGCGGTTTGCCCAGTTCCAGGTTCTCCGCGAGACCGAAGACCTTGAACGAGGATCCCGGCTGCAGACCGGCATTGGCGAAGTCGTAGCCCTGACCGTCGTCGCCGCCGTAGTAGGCGCGCACCGCACCGGTCTTCGGATCCACCGAAACCACCGCCGCGCGCAGCTGTTCCGGCTCGCCCTGCATCTTCTTCTGCGCGGCGTCGACGGCGGCCTGCTGGGCCTTCGGATCGATCGTCGTGGTGATCTGGAGCCCAGCGGTATTCAGCTTCTGCTCGCTGATGCCCGCGGCCTCCAACTCCTTGAGCACCTGAGTCTTGATCAGCCCCTCGGGTCCGGAATCCAGGCTCTTGTCCTTGGTGCTGGCCAGCGGGACTACAGCCGGGTACTGCTGGGCCTTGCGCTCTTCGGCCTTCAAATTGCCGCCGGCGACCATGCCGTCGAGCACATAGTTCCAGCGCGACTTCGCGCCCTCGGGATTCCGCTCCGGATCCAGGCCGTAGGGCTGCTGGATGGTGGCGGCGAGCACCGCGCCCTCGGCCACGGTCAGCTCCTGGATCGGCTTGGCGAAGTAGGCCTTGGCCGCGGCATCAATGCCGAACACACCGCGACCGAAGGGGATGGTGTTGAGGTAGGCGGCAAGGATTTCGTCCTTGCTCCACTGGCGTGCCATCTTCGCCGAGATGACCAGCTCGTTCAATTTGCGGGTCAGCGAGTGTTCGTCACCGACGAGCGCGTTCTTCACGTACTGCTGGGTAATGGTCGAACCACCGCCCGCGCTCTCCTTGTTGAGGGCTTGATCTCTGGCGGCGCGGACGAAGCCGGAGACCGAGAAGCCCGGGTTGGTGTAGAAATCCCGGTCCTCGGCCGCGATCACGGCATTGCGCACATGCGGAGGAATCTGGTCGATGGTGACGTCGGTGCGGTTGCCCTCCGGCGGCACGACCTTGCTGATCACCGAGGTGCCGTCGCTGGCGAGGATCGTCGCGACCTGGTTGGTTTGGATGTCACCCGGTTGGGGTACCGAGACCGTGGTGTAGGCGATCAGGAAGACCACGCTCGGCACCACGATGGAAAGGGCGAGCAGGACGTAGATAACGCGGCGCACGATCCGCCACGGCGACTTCTTCTTCGCACCGGGACGACGTCCACCCGGTCCGCCCGGACCACCGTTACCGCCGTTGCGGCGCGGCGGCGGTCCGGAGGGCGGCGCGCCCGCGGTCGCGCGGCGCTCGCCGGTGGTGGGGCCGGCGCCATTGGGGCGCCGGGCGCCGGGGCGATCCTGGCCGGGCCGAGGGGTGGCCGGGCGGGGACCGGTGGGCGGGGCCGAGCGGCGGTTGCGCTCGGCGACGGCGTCGGACAGCGAACCGGGCTGCCGATTCGGGCGTTCGATCTTCTGTGTGGCCCCCGCGCCGGGCGGCGCGTTATCGGGTAGTGGCCGGCCTTGCGGCGGCCGCCCCTGCGGTGGCGGACCCGGCCGTCGCGGCGGTTGCGGACCGCGCGGCTCGCCGGGATAACCCCGCTCGGGTTGACCACCCCCGCCGGCTTCGCCGGCTGGCGTCCCCCGGGGTGGTCGCGGACCACCGGGACCGGGCCGACCGGGTGGGGGACCGGCCGGTCGCTGACCGGGATAGGGATTCGGAGGCTGAGGTGAACTTCGCTGAGTGCGGCCGCCGTGCGGTTCATCGCCGTAGGGGGAAGTCTCGTAGGGCGAATTCACTGACAAGATCTCCATAACTCGTAATGGTCTGCGGGGCGCGGTGCGACGATTATCGCCGCGGCGGACGCGTCGAGGCTCCGCGTGTCACCCGACGGGCAGATGACCTGGCACATCATTCGGCTGCGGTGCGCCGGTTGGCCCTGGTGCCGCTGCGCCGCCGCGTCGGCGACGGTGCGGTACCGAGCACATAGGATTGCACCAGATGATTCCAGCTGCAGCTCCGGCATACCTCGACGACATGGACCGAGAACTCTTCGCGAGTCTCGGCGAGGCGTATCAATTCCTCTGGCGTGCGAGCCGAACCCGCCATCGGGCCGAGGCCGTCGCCGTAGACCCAGGATACGAGCGTCAATTGCTCTTTCCGGCAGATGGGGCATGTGACCTCGCTCCCCCGACCGTGGAACTTCGCCGCGCGTAAAAGGTAGGGATTGGCATCACAAACCTCGGCGACATCGACACGGCCCGCATAGACGTCAGCGAGCAGCGACCGACGCCGAAGAGCGTAGTCGACTACCTGCCGCTGAATTCGCACGAGAACCAGAGTAGCGGGGCCGCGCGCGACCCGCGCTGGGCTGTACGGGATCGACCGACCGGTATTCATTGCTGAACTGGGGCGTTGCCGCCATCGGCGGATTACGATTCTCCCGTGTCCCCCGCTACATCCGGGCGGTCAACGGCAGCATCCGGGCGTATGCGGGCGCGTGACCTCGACCGTGCCGATGCGTCCAGTGTGCTGGATGCGGCCTACGCCGAAGGGCAGCTCGGCGCCGATGAATATCGCGAGCGTACGGCCAGGGCCGAGACCGCCAAGACCATCGCCGATCTGGACCGGCTCACCCACGATCTCCAGGTTCCTTCGGCGGTACGCGATCTGGTACCGGGCGCGCCGACACCGGTACGAAACCCCTTGCGCCGCGCCGGATCCACGGGCCGTTATCCCGATCACACCCGAGCCCGCGACGCCGATCGCGACACAACCGGGCAGCTACTCGACAGCGCCCGCCGGGACGGTCAGCTCACCGAGGAGGAGCATCAGACCCTCGGCGAATTGGCGCAGGGGGCCAAGACACTCGGCGATTTGGCCGATCTGGTCGACGACCTGCAACGGCCGACCGATGCGCCGCTGCCGCCGACACCACCGCGATCGAATCGCCGACGCTGGTATGTGATCGGTGTGACCGCCGCGTCGGTTTGTTCGGCCGTCGCCGCTTTCGCGCTGACCAGCGGTGCCGCGATATCGGATGCACCACCCGTCGCACCTGTCGGCGCCGCCGTGCCCGATCTCGGTGCGGTGCAACCGGTGGTGGTCGCGACACCGAATCTGCTCACCCGCGAAGGGGTTACACACTTCCTGGCGAAATACCGGGCGAAGTTCGGTGATCCGCAGGTCGATGCGCTGACCCTGTTCGGCGATTACGCCACGGTTGCGCGTGCGGTACCCGGTCAGCCGAATCGGCAGGTTCGCTACGACTACCGGGGCGGATTCGCGCAGAGCGGTGCCCCCGTCAGTCGCAAGACCGATACGCCCGCAGCCGATCTGACGGAGCTGAACGTCGCCGCTGTGTCGGACCTATTGGCAACCGCGCCCACCGTGTTGAAGGTGCCGAACGGAGTTGTCACGCATATGGATGTGGAAGTCGACGCGACCGGTGGCTATAGCTCCTATGGCATCGCGAAGGGTGCGACGATCGTGCGGATCTTCGCGGGCAACCAGTTCAACGAATCCGGGTACCTCCTGCTCACCCTGGCGGGGCAGATCGTGCGTGCCTGGCCGTTCGAAGGGTGATGATCGATGGCGACGACGCGCTATGGCGGAATCCGGGCCCGCGATACCGACCGGGCCGATGTCTGCGGACTGCTCGACGCGGCGCTGGCCGACGGGCAGCTCACCGCTGACGAACACGCCGAACGCACCGCGAAAGCCATGCGCGCCAAGGCATTCGGCGACCTGGACGAGTTGATCGGCGATCTGCAGATTCCGCGGAACCTGGTGGATGCCCCGGTGATTCGAGTCGATCGCCGTCGACCGCGGCGTTGGCTCGCGCCCGTGGCATGCATTGCCGGGGCCGCGGTCATCGGTGCGGCGGCGGGCGGCATAGCGAGCTGCGCCTCGGGCGGGTCCGGGCCGTTCGGATGGTTGGAACATGTGCCGGTGCTCACCACTGGTACCGGCCTTGCGTATTTCATCGACGAATATCGGGCCGAGTTCGGTGATACGAAGGTCGACGAGGTCACCCTCTATCCCGACTACGCGTTGTTCGAGCGGCAAGCCGCAGGCGATCCGACCGTGACCGTCGGATATCGCTATGACGGCAGCTTCCACGACTACACCAGTAGCAATGGCCGCAAGGCCGATGTGCGTACCTTCGACCTCGCGAGCATCGATCTGCGCGCCATCGCCGGGCTGCTGGCCGGTGCGCCGCAGTCGATCAAGACGCCGGGTGGCGTCATCACGCACGCCTCGATCGAATTTCCGCCCAGTGGCCGCAGTGATTCGGACCCCGCGGTCGCGATCTATGCCAAGAACCAGGCGGGTGCGTCGGGCTATCTGACCGCGACGGTCACCGGGGAGCCTTTGCAAGTCTTCCCACCCAGTCGCTGACGCGGAGCCCGAGTCGATCTGCTGCGGCCGTAATTCGCTGGCCCCTCGTAACTGTGCGCGCTAGCATTCGCTGTCCGTATTCGACCCGATGTACAGCCCGAGGAGGTGGGGCGGAATGACCGCGCCGAAGACCGCCGTCCCGCACGACGCCCGGACTGTTCAGATATCCCGGGTCCCGGTCTGAATCTCTCTTCATCCGGCGTTCGTGCGGTGAGCCGTCTGGTTCGCGTGACGGTGGTGCCGTGTCCGAAATCGGGCCCGAACCATACGAATACGGAGAATCCGCGTTGAATTTCCCCATCTCTTGGCGCACGCGCCCCGAAACCGATGCCGATACGTCCGCGATCCACGCGATCAACCGGGCCGCCTTCGAGCGCGCCGATGAGGCCGATCTGGTCGACGCATTGCGTGCCGATTCCGCCTGGATGGACGGACTCTCGATCGTCAGTACACTGCCGGACGACACTCCGGTCGGCTACGCGTTGCTGACCCGCTGCCATGTCGACACCACGCCCGCGTTGTGTCTCGGACCGTGCGCGGTACTGCCCGAATATCAGAAGTCGGGTGCCGGGGCCGCCGCGATCCGGGCCGGACTCGACGCGGCGGAGCAACTGGGCGAGGCCTTCGTCATTGTGCTCGGGCATCCGACCTACTACCCGCGCTTCGGCTTCGGGAAGGCATCCGAGTACGGCATCGGCCTGAGCATCGAGGTGCCGGATGAGGCGTTGATGGCATTGACGCTCGACCCGGCGCGATCGTTGCCGAACGGCACAGTCCGCTACGCCGCGCCATTCGGTATCGACTAGCGGCAGATCACCGACGGTGGAGCGACCCCGGTTCGTTCCACCGTCGGACCATCCGCAACCCGCACAGACGGTGCTTTATATCGCGGACGACTATGCACGTTTATATCGCTCCGATATAGTGGGAAGTCGCATCCATCGGTTAGGTCTGCACACAAGTCAGGGGGTGAAGCCCGATGCTCGAGTTGGCAATCCTCGGGCTGCTCCTCGAAGCGCCCATGCACGGATACGAGCTGCGCAAGCGGCTGACCGGTTTGCTCGGACCGTTTCGGGCCTTCTCCTACGGTTCGCTCTATCCGACGCTGCGTCGCATGCAAATGGATGGGCTGATCGCCGAGGAGAACGTCGCGGGCGTCACCCGTCGTGCGCGACGGGTCTATCAACTGACTCCGGCCGGGCGCGAGCGGTTCACCGAACTGCTCGCCGATACCGGACCGCAGAACTACACCGACGACGGCTTCGGCGTCCACCTGGCGTTTTTCAGCCGCACCCCCGCGGAAGCGCGGATGCGGATCCTGGAGGGCAGGCGTCGGCAGGTCGAGGAGCGCCGAGAGGGTCTGCGGGAGGCGATCAAGAAGGCCAGTGGCTCGCTGGATCGCTATACCCGCCAACTTCACCAGCTCGGTCTGGAATCAAGCGAGCGCGAAGTGCGCTGGCTCAACGAGTTGATTGCGGCGGAGCAATCGACGAAGGCGGCACCACAGAAAGAGGGAAATATCGGCCATGAGTGAAGTCAACAAGGCTGAAAACGCCACCGAAGTCCGCGTCGCCATCGTCGGCGTGGGTAACTGCGCTTCCTCGCTGGTCCAGGGCGTGCAGTACTACCGGGATGCGGACGAGACCGCGACCGTGCCCGGTCTGATGCACGTCAAGTTCGGCCGGTACCACGTCCGCGACGTCAAGTTCGTCGCCGCGTTCGACGTCGACGCCAAGAAGGTCGGCTTCGACCTGGCCGAGGCGATCTTCGCCAGCGAGAACAACACCATCAAGATCTCCGACGTGCCGCCGAGCGACGTTGTCGTGCAGCGTGGTCCGACGCTGGACGGTATCGGCAAGTACTACGCCGAGACCATCGAGCTGTCCGAGGCCGCACCGGTCGACGTCGTGCAGGTGCTGAAGGACAACAAGGTCGACGTCCTGGTCTCCTACCTGCCCGTCGGCTCCGAGGAAGCGGACAAGTTCTACGCCCAGTGCGCCATCGACGCGGGCGTCGCCTTCGTCAACGCGCTGCCGGTGTTCATCGCCTCCGATCCGGTGTGGGCCGAAAAGTTCACCAAGGCGGGCGTTCCCATCGTCGGTGACGACATCAAGAGCCAGGTCGGCGCCACCATCACCCACCGCGTGATGGCCAAGCTGTTCGAGGACCGCGGCGTGCAGCTCGACCGCACCATGCAGCTGAACGTCGGCGGCAATATGGACTTCAAGAACATGCTCGAGCGCGAGCGCCTGGAGTCGAAGAAGATTTCCAAGACCCAGGCCGTCACCAGCAACCTGAAAAAGGAACTGGGCGCCAACGATGTGCACATCGGCCCGTCCGATCACGTCGGCTGGCTCGACGACCGCAAGTGGGCCTACGTGCGCCTCGAGGGTCGCGCCTTCGGTGATGTGCCGTTGAACCTGGAGTACAAGCTCGAGGTGTGGGATTCGCCGAACTCGGCGGGCATCATCATCGACGCGGTGCGCGCCGCGAAGATCGCCAAGGACCGCGGCATCGGCGGGCCCGTCCTCCCGGCCTCGGCCTACCTGATGAAGTCCCCGCCGAAGCAGCTGGCGGACGACATCGCGCGCGCTCAGCTGGAAGCGTTCATCATCGACAGTGTCTAATTTGCAGCGCCTGCGGCGCTGCGTGTTCGCGGCTCCCTGATGGCTTGCGTCCCGAGTGACCGAGAATCGCGACTTCGTCGCATGCGCTTCGGCCACTCGGACGCAAGCCGGGCCGCGAACGGCGCCTGCTTCGATCTCGCTCCGCTCGAAACCTGATGTGGTTAGTGAGCGACGTCCAGGGCCGGGCTACGGAAATCCGTGAGCCCGGCCCTATTTTGTTTCTGACCTCAGCTTTGTTTCAGACGCTGAACCCGTCTCCGAGTCACCGACGCACCTCGGCAAGTCAATCCAGCGAGACGTACACCTCCACCGACGTAGGTCCGGTGTAGCGCTCGATTTCCGCGGTGTGCGAGCGGGTGATGGTGCCCGCACTCTCGGCCTTGCGGACTTGTGCCCATGCGGTGCGCAGCAGATCGTAGGGCTTATCGGAGACAACGAATTTCGCGTAGCGTCCGGACGGGACGCGGGTCAGCACATCACCGGCATCCATATCGTCCATATCGGCGATCTCGTAGCCCAGAATCGCGACGGCGTGATCGTTCTGGCCGATATAGGCCGCGACCCGCGGCACATTCTTCTCCCGCGCCAGATACCGGTCCCAGGTGAAGTTCACCAGGTCCAGGTCGCGGGCGGTCACCTCGCGTCCGGCCAGCGGGACGGTGAGTCCGGCGACCAGGCTTGCGTCCAATGTGACAATTTCGAAGTCCACAGCTGTTCCTAACCGTCGACCGGTTCGTCTGCCAGCGCCACGAATACCTCGGCCGTGCGCGCGTCCGGATAATGTTCCACGTCACCGGTATAGGCACGCACCAAACGTCCGGCGGCCTCGGCATCCCATACCGCGCGCCAGATGGTCACGATGGTGTCGCCGAGATTGTCGCCACTGAGGGTGAACCGGGCGAACCGTCCCGCGGGCACCCGCGCCAACACATCGCCCGCTAGCAGATCCGCGAGGGTATGGCAGCGGTAGCCGACGATATGCGTCAGGTAGGAGTTGATCTCCGGCGCGTGGTCCACATACGCGGTCGTCGGCGGTCCGGGCAGCGTGCGGGCCAGATTGCGTTTCCACGCCTCCTCGACCTTGGCGCGGCGCGGTCCCTCGACCGCGAGCGCCGGGCTGCGCAGCACTGTGCCCGCCACGAGCGTCTCGGGACGATCAACGACATTGAAATCCACCGGCGTGCCCCTATGTCTAGTCTGTCTCCAATTGGCGGCGCTCCCGGGCCCCGTGGCCGCGGAAGCTACTCCCGGGCCGCACGCTCGCGCCGCCTGTCGTCGCTCGAGCGCATATCCTTCCTCATCGATCTCACGACGTCGGCGTCGGCCTGGTTTCGTTCCGGCGCGCCGCGCTCACTTCACTGTGGGAAACGATGCTGCCACGTCATCCGTTCCCATGGCCCCGGTCGGCACACATTCATAGCGAACACGAGCAGGTTGTCAGTCGACCCAACCCCGACGGAGCGAGTCTTGCGAGCGATGTTCGTGGCCCGTCGCGCGTTCGCGCCGAAGGTGCGGCCACACAGCCGAGTCGTCGAAGCGTATGCGACGAAGTCGCGGGACTCGCCCGTCTGGTGCGTGTACATCGGGTGCCGGACACCCCGCTATCAGTGGCCCCGACGGAGCGAGTCTTGCGAGCGATGTTCGTGGCCCGTCGCGCGTTCGCGCCGAAGGTGCGGCCACACAGCCGAGTCGTCGAAGCGTATGCG